>ONLC01000137.1 GCA_900318545.1 uncultured Eubacteriales bacterium | reverse complement strand
TTACTACAGGAACAAACTCAAAATTATTGCTTGTGATCTGTACATCACCGTAGCTCTTGGAGTTGTCTGACTTAAGTACCCAGTCAACTACCTCCTTAGTATTATCAATGCCTGCGGCTGCGTTACCCGGAGATGTAGGCTTCTCGCCCTCATAAACCTGCGTTTCTGTGTAGCTGCTTTCGTCAGCGGTATACCACTTAACGGTAAAGAGCTGCTTAGGACTTTCAGGAACATAAACAACCGTGATCTCTCTGTCCTTATCTACGTAGATACCGGTTGTTGAGTCTACACGGTTACCGTCCTCGTCGAGCCAGTAAGGATCCTGGAATCCGGCCTTTTTGGGAGCTATCGGAATAGTCTTATAGGTTGTACCCTTCTTGACCTTTGTAGGAGCCTGATACTCACCATTCGGGTTTTCCGGGTCTGACGCTGAACGCATCCATCTGATCGAGAAGGTGCTTGCATTAGCAGTTGTTTCCTTCTTGTAGAAGATGTAGGTATAGGTGTTGGTATCAGCAGTATCATAGTAACGCTGCTGGCTTGCAGTTGCATCTGCGGGAGCAGCTGTTGCCTGCTTTACATCACCGTAAAGTGGGTTAGCATAAAAATTATGTCCTACAAACTCATCGCCGAAGTTTATATCAGCCATAAGCTTGAAGTTATCGTCCTTGTCGATGTTTATGTTGATAAGGTCGATAGTTGTGAGCTTCTTATACTTGGATTTCTCAAAGTGGTAAGCTCCGTTCTCAAAGCGGGGAACATAAGCCTGCACCTTAAGGTAGAAGTTAAACTTCTTTGCACCGCTAATACCCTCTGCAAGGTTGTTAAGATTGGCGCTCAGATCAATTGTCTGATTGTCGATCATAACATCGGAGTCATCAAACTTGTTGAACTCGAACTTATACTTATCGTAGAAGTCAACGCCCTTGCAGACTACCGAGTTATTGAAGTTAAAGCCCTCTGTGTTGAGCTTTGATACCTTGATAATGTTTCCTGTTGCGCCCATTCTCTTAGCAACGGTATCATTATCGCCGGTATAGTTTTTAAGGTTTGCACCTCTGAGGTTCTGATTGTCAAACACAAGGCAGTTTGTAAACTGACAGTCGTAGCTGCCGACCTTACCTGTTGTGCTTACCTCGGGAACGCCTGCGAAATTCTCAAGAATGAGAATATTCGTAGAATATCTGAGCTCATCATCGACATACTCTGCGAGTCCTGAGCCGATTGTATTTGTGTGCATGGTTTCATCCGCATCGTTATAGATCTCATTGGTCGGGCGGATAATATTAAGTATCGCACCGAGTATGATACCAAAGATACATACAACGACTATAAGCTCGACGAGGGTGAAACCTTTTTTATTCTGATCAAGTTTCATATTGTCCCTCCTCTTTAGGTTGTACCATAGTTCTCGTCATAGGTCTCCTTGCTGAGCAGATCGCCGTTCTGATCGAGATAGAAATAAACATAGCCTGTAGGATTGAGCTTTTCGTCCTTCTCCATGAAATACTGGAATCTTGTAGCATCTATAGTGTATGAAACTGCGGAATCCTCAATATAGATAGTGAATACTTCGTCGGTCGATGTTGCTCTGAATCCTGCTGTTACTGTAGCTGTATCAGCCAGAACCATCGGGAATTCAATACCTGCGGATTTACCCTGAGCATCATAGAAGGTTCCGCCGTTTTCATCAGGAGCCTTGAAATTGAAGTCATGCTCAGCACCCGAGTAGTTGTAGAACTTGATAACATAGTATCCTGTAGTCAGGTCAGGAAGGACAGCTGCCGTGGTATCGAACTCGCTCTTGAGAGACTTAAGTGTATACTTTGCAGTCTTATCCTTTGTGCCTGTAGGAAGTGCCTTATAGCCATAGGTTGTGGTATCAAGCTTGTAGGTACCGAAGTCAGCCTTAAGCTTGAACACGTTGCCCGAAGCTCCCGATGCCTTACTGATGAGAGCACTTACTTTGATGTGGTTTGCTCTATAGTTAGCAGTAGGTGCATAAGACTCGATCCTTGCTGCCTGAGCATACATTTCCTGAGATCTCTGATAGTTAGCAAGATTCTGCTTTTTTGCAGCCACTGCAATAGTTACGAGCATAGCTGACATAACACCGAGAAGAGCCATAGCGATGATGCACTCAACGAGTGTCATACCCTTTTTATTATGCTTTCTAAGCTTCATAAAAACACGCTCCTCTCATTAATAGTGGTCGAACCTGTCAAGCAGGAAGCCGTTGAGAGTTCTGTCCTTAGCGCCCTTAGCAGCAGCCATCAGAGATGTTGCTGAAGGCTTTGTAAATACGTAGTAAGCCTTGTTCTGGTTTCCGAAATCCTTAGCGGAAACAACGCCTATGTTACATACCTGAAGGTTTACAGTAGAAGCTGTGCTTCCGTTGGAGTCGCAGCAGGTAAGACCTGCCATACCCTGTGTAGCGATATCTACTGTTGCCTGAGGAGCATACCAGCAAGCCTGGAAAATGGAGTTGTTGGTAGCATAGAAGCTGGTTCCCTCACCCATCAGGAAGAAGATGAATGCGTGATCGGGCTTAAAGGTAGCCTTACCGCCTGAAGTAACGCCGTCAACATCGGAAACGTTGAGGATGAAGTCGCTCTTAGGCTGGTTGTTTACAGTCCATGAATGGCTTGTGAGCTTATCATCCGAGAACATATTAACGAAGGTTTCGTACTCGAATACGCTCATGCCTCTGAAGTCATAGTTGCAGGCTACAGAACCTGTATGAGTGCTCTTGCCTGTAAGGGGATCTGCACCTGTCAGATTGATCTTATCACCTGAGTCAGATACGAAATAGCAGTTGTAAAGGTGATCGTAGACCGAGGGATCCTCAGGATCGGTCACATACTGTGAGGTATTTCTTACTACGAAGAGCGGCTGACACTCAGAGCCCCAAGACAAACCGTTCTGCATACGGATAACGATATCTCCCGAGGAATCGGTAACATCGACAAGTACTCTTACCTGTCCGTTTCCGTTGTTGTTAAAGTCAAAGTTGTTTGCCCAAGTACAGCTCTCGGTAACATGATACTTGAACCATGCACTGCCGTACATTCCGGGATCCTCAAAGTCCTTGACAGTCTTGGTATTTCCGCCGTTGTAAAATGCCTTATACTTGCCCGAGATCTCAGTCAGAGTAGTATCAGTGCTCCAGAAGAAGTCCTCCGGATAGTATACATAATCGTCGAGCGAGTCGTCGATAACGGGCTTTTCATCTCTGAGACTTGTCTTAGGAATAGAAGTATGCTGCTCTATGCTTGCTGCACCCTTGATCCTGCCTGTGTTATTGATAGAACCTGCACAGACTACCTTACCTGTAACTGTGATGTCCTGATCAAGCTTGAGGTCGCCCTCAACGAAGAGGTTACCGTTGATAACTACACCGCTGTTGTTTATCGGGTGGAAGTAAGCGTCGCCCTTACGGTTTTCGCCTGCACCTGCATATACATACATATTACCGTACTGAACGAGTCCGTTGCCGCCTACATTGAGGTTGCAGCAGTAAACGTCGATATCGTAGCTATTGCCCAAAGCATCATGCGGAGTACCTATTTTCGACTGCTTGCCTGTGCTGGAGAGCTCTATAGTACCGTCTGTGTTGATGAAGTTGAAGTCATTTGTTTCTGTCTTTGGAACAGTTGCCGAGATCCAGATCCAGTCTCTGATACCCTCGGAAACCATCATTGAGGAACCTGTACTGCTATCGTACAGAGCTGCCTTAAGAACGATGTTCGGGTTAGCAGTTCCGGGGTACCATGTACCGTACATCTTGTAAGAACCATAGATATTGGTATCGTTCTGGAAGCTGTACTCGATAGTAGGTGTGTTGTTAAGGCTGGCCATATCACCTACAACGTTCAGGTTATCCCAAGTGTGATTGTTTGCACCGAGAAGCTCGATACAGTTGTTAAGGGGTGCGGTTTTTTTCTTTGTTGTTGTGGAGATGTGTGCAGCGACCTGCTCTGTATGACCTGCATAAGTGGTCTTTGCAAGCAGGATAAGATTCTGGCTGCTGCCGTGATCCTGCATGATAGTCAGGGTCGTTGTGCCGAGGGCATCTCCCTTACCGTCTGTGCCGTTATAGCTGACGTCAACGGTAGTACCCTTTCCGCCGTTTGCAGCCGCAAGGCTCTGAAGTGCCTCAATGGCCTGCTTCTGTGCCTGAACTGCAGCCGCAGTAGGATCTGTAGGTGCAGCTGTATCCTGCTGGATCTGAGCCACAAAGCTCTGAACAGTAGATGATGCAGTCAGATACGCCTGTTCTTTCTTATAGTTTTCGTTAGTCTGATTTCTGTTTACAGAAACATAACCAACGACTGCTGTAAGAAGAATGGTGATCATAATAAGGACTGCAACTGCCGTAACGAGCACTACTCCGGGGCGGTTAGCGTTTGTTTTCCTTACTGTCTTACTCATTTTTACCACCTTTCCCTCATGGTTACTCATTGTCAATGATTGCGAATGATTTCTTTCCCTCAAATCCCCCGTCTGAACGGTTGATAAAAGTTTTAACATTTATATAGCACTAATTGGCAGGAAAAGATATACGGCTTTTCCTGCCATATTTAGTCCTTATTCAGCGATCTTCTTAAGAACGATCATCTGGAGCTTCATATTGCCCTCGATCTTTCCGACCTTTTCGGTATCATCGCCTGCATCTTCTTCAGAAATGCCGTTTACATCATCAATAGTAACGGACTTGATAACCATACTCTTTTCTCTTGTAGTGGTTATGTTCTGAGAGAACTTCTTGAAGCCGTCCATTGTAGAAGTAAATGTAACATCTACCTCATAGCAGCCGATAGCTGCAAGCGGATTTGTTGTTCCGTCAGCAGCGGCTGCATTTGTTGCTGCCGCATCAGTCTTAGCCGCAGTCTTGTCATCAGCCGACTTCTGATTCATCTCGTTATACTCATCAACCTTCACGTCCATTTCTGTCGGGGTGAGCTTATCAATATAGAGATAAGGAGTGAGGACCGTACTGCTGTAGGAAGTGATCTTCATCGAGCTGGGCACAATGTCAACACCTTCAGCACTGAACAGGTCAAATACTGTCTTGTTTGCGTCGTAACCGATCTGATAATCATAGAAGTTAGCAGCGACCTCATTGGTCTTTGTCTTGAGCTCCTTGATCTCATTCTTCAGGTTAGCGTCTTTCTTGTTCTGCTCTTTAAGGTCTGCGAGCTCTACCTTCTTGGATTCAAGATTATCGCTTGCTGTATTACAGTCGTCCATCGCAGGCTTTACGAAGAGCATGAAGCCTCCGACGAGCACGAGCAGGACCGCAAGTACGATAAGTATTACTTTATCACGATAGTTAAGTTTCATTATTCAGCCTCTCCTTTCAGATACAGAGTCAGAGAATCAACAACAACAGGATACTTTGCAGCAACATCATCCTCTTCTGCAGCGTCTTCCTTGACCTCTTCTACGGTATATCCGGGATAGTCAACATCGCTCTCGAACAGGTTAAGAGCAATAAGAGCATCGATCGTAGTATTGATCTGATCCGGAGTCTCAAATCTGAGATCTGTAAATGTAAGAGCAGCTGTATCAATATTATAGCTGAGTCCTGTGTAACGGAAATCTGCGAGCACTTCATCGATCTTGTCAAGATTGTCCTGTTTGATCTTAGGCAGAGACTTGAGTGCCGAATTAGCGGAGTTTACATAATCGGAATAAGCCTGAAGGATATCCTTCTGATTGTGGAGGATCTGATTCTTCTTCTTGATGTCCTCTTCCTTCTTGATTTCCTTTTCCTTAGTTTCAATATCCTTCTCGATAGAGCTCTTTCTGATATTAAAGATAAGTGTTGCAGCAGCTACAAGGATTGCAGCAGCAGCTACGAAAACGCCTGCTGTTACCATCAGGGAGCCCATTCCGCTGGAGCCGCCCTTACCTGTAGACTGGTCAACCTCGAGGAGGTTGATACGCTCGGTCTGCTTATTTCTTCTGTAGAGAGCACCGATAGCGTTAGCGAATACGATAACCGGTGATCTGTGCAGGAACACCGAGAACGGAAGCGTGGATATCGAGGCCGTCGAGTGCGTCAACGAGCTTGATGTAGTCCTCAATGTAGCCATAGAGGATAACATTCTCAAGTCCCGAGCCGCCTCTTGCCTTATTGAACTGCTCCATTCTGAAGATGTTCTCGTTGATAGCCTCTGTAATGTAGTCATCCTGATCGTAATCATCAGGAGAGATCGGAACGTATCTTGCGAATGCCATCTGACCGTTCTCAAAGAGCGTCAGACCGAGGAAGTTCTTATCGATCTGAACTACCAGCAGAGGCATTTTCTCAAGGTTCGACTTGTCAGCAAGTACGATACGTGAAATCGAGTTACATCCGATATTAACGGATCTGAGCGTCATACTCATGATGTTGAAGAGCTTTCTGTAGCTCTCAACTACGGAGCTCGGGCAGGCAGTTGCAAGCACCTTTACTGCTCCCGGGTTATCCTCTCCTGCCTCGCCTACTACAGTATACGAGATGGAGTAGTCATCTGTGATACCCATCTCCTGACTCATGTGATTCTGTACCATCATGAGGAACTCGTTGCCTCTTGCCTTAGGAACAACAAGCTCCTTAAATACGATTCCGCTGGAAGAGAAGGTTACGATAGCCTCTCTGTCCATCATATCCTCGGCCTTGATGTTTGTAAGCAGAAGGTCTGCGAGTCCGGAAAGGTTGATTACCTCACCATTGAGGATCATATCCTCAGGGACCTCAACAACAAGTGATCTTTCGATCCTGATCTTATTGGACGAGTTATCGCCCTTTACGATATTAATTTGTCTATCAGAAATATCAAATGATAGCATCTGTCCATTCACCTCTATAAATTATTTTATTACAGTCAGGAGCCCGCTTTCTCACAGACTCCCGGCAAAAGTTCCTTGCGATGGGGTCTGCAAGCATTATTGGTTCTCGAGTCCCTCCAGCGAGCCGTAAAGCAGCGGGAATATACCTGCGAGACAAAGTCCTATAGCACAGCCCATGAACACGATGAGCAGCGGTTCGAGAAGTCCGACCAGTCTTGTTACGGCTGCGTCAGCCTCTTCCTCGTAGTAGTCAGCAGCCTTTTCAAGGATCTCGTCAAGAGCACCTGACTCCTCACCAACGTAAATAATGGAGGTAAACATACCCTCAAATATTTCTGTTTTTGCAAGGGACTGCGAAAGCGGTGCACCCTGCTTAACCTCGTCAACCACCTGAATGAACATCTTATCAACATAAGAGTTCTGCAGGATCCTTGACGATCTCTCAAGACACTCAACCATCGGGATACCACTGGAGTAAAGAGAGGAAAGAGTTCTTGCAAATCTGCCCTCGTAGATTTTTACCATCAGCTTGCCGACCGCAGGCATCTTGATCTTTATGTAGTCGTATTTAAGTCTTACAGACGGTACCTTCATTGCATAGATCCATGCGCCGATAATGAATATCAGCACACCCAGCAGGATATACCATCTTGCCTTCAGGAAGTCCGAGAATGCGAACAGCGCCTTTGAAAGCGGAGGCATCTTATCTTCCTCCATCAGTCCTGCGAATATAGGCATGATGAAGGTGAACATTCCGATAACCATCGCTACGCACAGAATACCCAGTATAATAGGATATGTCATAGCGCTCTTTACCTTGTTGTTCAGCTTGTTGGAGTTTGCATAGTAGTCGCTCAGTCTTTGCAGAGTGATATCAAGATTACCCGACATTTCTCCTGCATCGACCATCGAAATGAAGAAATCAGGGAAGCAGCCCTTTTTCTGCTCAAGTGCTCCCGTGAAGCTTTCACCCTTCTGAACGCTGTCGTAAACCTCACGCCAAACTATCTTCGCGCCCTTATTCTCTTCCTCTTTATAAAGGATATCGAGCGCCTTGACTATTGTCAGGCCCGAGGTCATCATAGCCGCCAGCTGTCTGCAGCAGTAGGCCATTTCCTTCGTGTCAAACTTGTGAGCAGATTTCTTGTTAGAACCAAGGGCTGCCGACGAACTGATAAGGAACAAGCCCTGTTCGTGGATCTTTTCTCGCAGCTCCTGCTCGTCCTCGGCTTCGTAAACGCCTTTTATCGTTTTTCCCGAGGTATCCTTAGCAACGTAGGAAAACTTTTTCATAATGTGTAGACACACCTCCGATTTGGTTGTACATTTTGTGAGCGTTCATCAAAGCATCACAAGACTCTCACAAAACGTATTTTTATAATTATAACATTTTTTTGATTATTTCGCAAGGGCAAATCAGCCATTTTTGCCTTTTTCATTCACAAAAAATCGTCACAAATTTTAGGAGTTTTGTACAAATATGATAATAGATTTAACTATTTTGTGGTTTTTACTAATATGAAACTGCTATTTTACTCCGATTCAACGTTATCATTTCCAGTATTTTCCGGTTCATCATCTTCATCATCAGCAGCAGGCAGCTGAGCCTCCTGCATACGTTTTAAAATGACCGGGTGCTTCTTCACGTAGATCTTAAACGAGGTTACATAAGAAGCCATACACAAAATCAAGGTCATTCCCATTCCGATAAGAACGCTCACCGTATAGGCAAGGTCAAAGTGCAGCCTTATCCACTCCGAGGGGTAATAAAGCACAAGGTAGAAGAACTTTCCCTTGCCCTCGGCATTGAAGGACTCATAAAAAATCGCAGGAATGAAGTAGGCAAACATCATAAGGAGCAGTACCGTTGTAATAGTAACGCTGCTCCACTCCTCATAGGCTGAGTGTACCTTTCCGTCATTGTAAAAGAGGTATACCATTATAATAGTGGTCATGATGAAGGCTATCAGGCTCATATTTGAGCTGTCGGTCAGAAATCTCTTGACGGGCATCCATGAGCCGGGCATAAGATTGCAAAGCGAGGGTATCAATATCACTCCCACAAACGCACCGAACACGCACAAAAGGAGCATAAGCCCTATACGGGCAAAGATATAAAACATCATTTTCAGTGAATCCATAGTTACCTCCGCTATTCCTTTATCTGTGCGAGCATCATATCAGTGAGCTCCTTCAGGTGCTTGTTTTCGGGCAAGGAGAGCTCGGGGTCAGCCTTTAAGATATCCCGTGCAGTCTGACCTGCTCGCCTGAGAACGTCCATATCCTCGGACATACTGGCTATTTTAAGCTCGGGCAGGCCGTGCTGACGGCTCCCGAAGAAATCACCGGGTCCCCTGAGCTTTAAGTCCTCCTCGGATATTTTGAAGCCGTCATGTGTTTTTGACAGTATTTTCAGACGCTTGACGGTCTCCTCGTTGACGTTGTCGGTTATAAGAACGCAGCTTGACTTATACTCTCCCCTGCCGACACGGCCTCTGAGCTGGTGAAGCTGGGAAAGCCCGAATCGATCGGCATTTTCAATCACCATTATAGCCGCATTCGGAACGTCAACTCCGACTTCAATTACTGTAGTAGACACAAGCAGATCGAGCCTGTGCTCATAAAAGGCGGTCATTACATCTTCCTTTTCGGCAGCGGTAAGCTTTCCGTGCAGAAGCCCCACACGGTAATCACGGAACTCCCCTTTTGAGAGCTTCTCGGCATAAGCCTTTGCGTTTTGAAGGTCGCTGTCGTTTTCCTCAATCATTGCACAGACGATGTAGCCCTGTCTGCCCTCATCAAGGTGCTTTTTGATGTAGTCATAGACCCTCGGACGGAGCTTTCCCGTAACAGCGTAGGTCTCAACCCTCTGCCTGCCCGAAGGCAGCTCATCGAGGACTGAAATATCAAGGTCGCCATAGATCATAAGGGCAAGAGTCCTCGGTATCGGGGTCGCTGACATAACGAGCTTATGCGTATTTTTCCCCTTTGAAGCAAGTGCCGCCCTCTGCTCCACACCGAAGCGGTGCTGCTCGTCTGTGATGACGAGGGCAAGGGACTTAAACTCGGTAGTCTGCTGCACAAGTGCGTGAGTGCCCACCGCCACGCTGTATTCGCCCCCCGCAAGTCGGGATTTGACCTCAGCCTTGCGTTTAGGAGTCATAGAGCCTGTAAGCAGACAGACCCTTATGCCGAGAGGTTCAAGAAAGCCCCTCATAGTTTCGTAATGCTGGTTTGCGAGTATCTCGGTCGGTGCCAT
>ONLC01000136.1 GCA_900318545.1 uncultured Eubacteriales bacterium | reverse complement strand
CTGTAACAATTTCTAAGACTACAGTAGAGCATACACCCGGTACTCCTGTACAGGAAAACGTTGTTCCTGCAACCTGCGATAAGGACGGCGGCTACGATGAGGTTGTTTACTGCACAGTTTGCGGTGCGGAGCTTGAAAGACATCCTCAAATTGAAGCTGCTACAGGTGAGCATAAAATGACACCTCATGAAAAAGTAGATGCAACTTGTGCAGCTGCCGGTTCAGAGGCTTATTATGAGTGCTCCGAATGCGGCAAGAAGTTCCTTGACGCAGAGGGTACAGAGGTAGTAACAAACGAAGCTGATCTTGTTATTCCTAAGAGCACAACTCACACAGGTACAATAATCGAGACTCCGGAGACTCCTGCTACTTGTGCAGCTCCCGGTGAAAAGGCTCATTATGAGTGCTCAGAGTGCGGCAAGAAGTATCTTGACGAGGAAGGTACTCAGGAAGTAACTGATGACAGCCAGCTCGTTATCCCTGTAAGTGAAACACACACAGGTGAGCTCGTTAAGACAGAGGCAGTTCCTGCAACCTGCAAGGAGGACGGAACTGAGGCTTACTGGACTTGCTCCGTATGCGGAAAGATGTATTCTGATGCAGAGGGTAAGAACGAGATCCCATCTCCTGTAATGATTCCTAAGACTACAGTAGAGCATACACCCGATGTTCCTGTCATAGAGAACGAAGTTCCTGCAACCTGCGGACAGGCAGGCAGCTACGATGATGTAGTTTACTGCACAGTTTGCGGTGAGGAGCTTGACAGAGAGACAAAGACAATTGATCCTACAGGTGAGCACGATTACCAGCTCGTTGAAGAAGCAGCACCTACCTGCACAGAGGACGGCGTGGCAGCACACTATGAGTGCACTGTATGCGGTAAGCTCTATGCTGTTACCGAAGACGGTGAGCCCGGTGAAGAGGTAGAGGCAGCAGATCTTGTTCTTGATTCGTTCGGCGGACATGACTGGGGCGATTGGGAGATCGTTAAGGAAGCTACCGAGACAGAAGACGGACTCAAGAGACGTGTTTGCAAGAGAAATGAAGAGCACTTCGAGGAAGAGGTTATCCCTGCAACAGGCAAGCAGGATGAGTCCTCTGAGACATCTTCTGATGAGTCTGTAGATTCTACAGAGTCCACAGAGTCTGTTGATTCTAACGACAGCAATACCGACAGCAGCAAGGCTGATTCCAGCAAGGCTGACACAAGCAAGGCAGCTGATACCTCCAGCAAGGCAGCAGCAGCAGCCGGCACGACTAACCCGTCTACCGGTGCAGCAGCAGGCACAATGGCAGCCGGTATCGCAGTTATTGCAGCACTTGCTATAGTTAAGAAGAAGCAGAAGTAATTTTGCCAATCATCTATCCATATAATAGCACAAAGGGGAAGAACGCTTCGGCGTTCTTTCTCTTTTTTTGTGGAGTTTGTATAGTGCAAAATAATGTAAGTTTGTTGACAATTTTTATATGATGTGATATAATTAAATTTATGAGAGACCGCAGAAGGGCGGTCTGAGAATATTACGGAGGGATCAGTATGAACAAAAAGAAGATCGCTGCTTGTATCATGGCTCTGACTATGACGATCGCAGGTGCAGGAACTGTGCCTGAGATATTTGAGTCGGTCATGCCAAACAGCATCACAACAGTTGAGGCAGCAGCGGTGAAATCAGCTGACGGAAATTATCAGTATCTCGTTCTGTCGCAGGAAGATAAAACGATCAGACTGAACAGCATTTATAATGTGTCGGCAAATATCACTATTCCGTCAACTATCGACGGCTACACTGTAACTACAATAGGAAACGGCGGTACCGGTATTGTATCAAACTTGTACGGCCCTGCTACAGTACAGTCGATCACTATCCCCGATACTGTAACTACGGTAAATGCCTATGCTTTTAATAATATGACAAACCTTTCAAATGTAAGTATACCAAGCTCGGTGAATGAGATTTATTCGGATTCCTTCTATAACAGCGGAATACTTAATAATAACACCTCGGATATTTTATATGTCGGCAACTGGATCATTAAGGCAAATACAGGAATAAGCTCTGCAAGCATAAAGTCGGGCACTGTTGGTATTGCTGCCCGTGCGTTCAAGAGCTGCAAGGGCATATCGAGTATTACACTGCCTGCAAGCGTCAAGACTATCTGCACAAGAGCCTTTGACAGCTGCACGGGTCTTGGCAGCGTAACTATTCAGGGCGACCTTGAATATGTCGGCGACGGTGCTTTTTACGGCTGTACATCTCTTAAAACAGCTGACCTTTCCAAGGTGACGGTGATTGCGGATAATCTGTTCGCCAGCTGCACAAGCCTTTCAAATGTTACAGTTTCGAGTGCCCTGAAAAAGATAGGCAAGCAGAGCTTTGAGAACACTGCGATCTCCTCGATCACATTACCGAGCACACTGTGCAGCGTTGGCTATAATGCTTTCAACGGTACACCGCTTATCAATAACCTCAGCGGAAACGATAAGGTCTACAGCGGCTGGCTCCTTCAGGTGAGCAGCCCCTCGGGCAGCTACACTATCCCCTCGGGAGTTACAGGCGTGGGTGCTGTGTTCAGCAGCCAGACCTCACTGACGTCAGTGTCTGTACCCTCAAGCGTTAAGTATATCTCGGACAGTGCTTTTGAAAACTGCTCGGGTATTGCCACAGTTACCTTCTCGGAGGGACTTGTGGGTATCGGTGACAAAGCCTTCAGGAAGTGCGTAAAGCTCAGCTCGGTGAAGCTGCCTTCAACCCTGCAGACTCTTGGCGAGGAAGCCTTTGCGTTCTGCTACACAAGTGCGAATGCAACTCCCTCGGGATTAAAGACAGTGACTCTTCCTGACGGCATAGCTTCTATCGGTGATGACTGCTTCACAGGCGACTACCTGCTTGGCGATATCACTATCAAGAATGCAAATGCAGTCCTCGGTACAAGATGCGTAGGCTTTGATGACTATTCCGAGAAAAACAAAGACTTCCTTCTTTACGGATACAATAACAGTACAGCATATTCCTATGCTGCTAAGAACGGCCTGAAATTTGAGATAATCGACGGCGGTTCAACACATACTCATACCTACGGTGACTGGACAGTCACCAAGCAGGCTACCTGCAAGGAGGAGGGCTCTCAGCAGAGAACCTGCTCGGGCTGCGGAAATGTTGAAACTCAGACTATAGCTAAGACAGCTCATACGGCAGGCGACTGGCAGGTAGTAACAGCTGCTACCTGCAAAACAGCAGGAAGGAGAGCTCAGTACTGCACAGTATGCAATACAGTTCTGAAAACTGAGACTATCCCTGTGACAAATAACCATACCTACGGTGCATGGACAGTCACCAAGCAGGCTACCTGCAAGGAGGCAGGCTCGCAGCAGAGAACCTGCTCGGTATGCGGAAAGGTTGAAACTCAGGAGATCGCAAAGCTGACAACTCACAGCTATAAGGCAGTGCAGGTGGTGCCGCCCACAACTACAACTCAGGGCTATACAGTTTATAAGTGTACAGTCTGCGGTGCAACCTACAACGGTAACTACACGAACCCGACCTCAAAGACGACCTACTCTATAAAGCTCAATACTGCATCATCGGGCGACAGTGCCAAGTATGCAAACAGTGCGGTTTCACTTACCTTTAAGGGCTCGGTTACAAAGACCGTAAACACCTCAAACAAGACCTTCCAGGTACCTGACGGCCTTGCAGACGGCACATATACGCTTCAGCTGGGTTGTGCGAACTTCGCTGAAAGATCATACACTGTTACAGTAAAGGGAGGAAACCTCACGGCTGACCCGAAGGCAGAGCTCAACCTTTACGGTGACATTGACAGTGACGGAAAGCTGACGACCACTGACCTGATGCTCCTTAAGAGAAGCCTGATAAATATGGTTACCTTTAATGACTATCAGACAAGGATAGCTGACGTTGACAAGAGCGGAAAGGTACAGCTCAACGATGTTACACTGATTAAAAGACATCTTATAAACATAAAGAAGCTCTGGTAACAGAATAACAAACTATAGCCCGTGTCATGAAAAGGCACGGGCTTTTTGTTGACAGGAAGCTTAAATAATGCTATAATGATCATGTATGATAATTTGAAAGGAAAGATAGTATGAAAACTATTACAGGGCTTCTGAGGGCTAAGCTTGAAGAGGCGTTTGAAAAATGCGGATATTCAAAGGAGCTTGCTATAGTTACTGTTTCTGACAGACCGGATCTTTGCCAGTTCCAGTGCAACGGTGCTTTTCAGGGGGCTAAGCTTTATCACAAGGCTCCGAGAATGATAGCCGAGGAGGTAGTAAAGGTGCTCTCCGAGGACACGGACCTCTCAAAGGCTGAGCTCGCAGGTGCAGGCTTTATCAATATTGATATCTCGGACAAGCTGCTGCTGTCCTACGTAAACGAGGTCTACGCTGACGATAACTGCGGAGTTCCTCAGGCTGAAAAGCCCGAAACCATAGTGCTTGACTACGGCGGACCTAATGCAGCTAAGCCCTTGCATATAGGGCACCTCAGAGCTGCCGTTATCGGTGAGGCTCTGAAAAGACTCGTTCGTGCTACAGGCAGAACTGCTATTGCCGATGTTCACCTTGGTGACTGGGGCTTGCAGATGGGTCTTGTTATGGCTGAGCTTGAGGTGCGTCACCCTGAGTGGGAGTGCTTCAAGGAGGATTTTGACCCCGAAAAGGCAGGAGAGCTGCCCCTCACAACCGATGAGCTTAATGAGGTCTATCCCTGTGCGAGCGGAAAGAGCAAGGAGGACGAGGACTTCAAGGCAAGAGCTAAAGAGCTTACTGTGCGTATGCAGAAGGGTGAGAAGAGATACCTGTATCTCGGACGTGAGATAACAAGGAAGTCTATCCCCGATATAAAGAAAAACTATGACCGCCTGAACGTAAGCTTTGACTACTGGTACGGCGAGAGCGATGCTGACAAGTATGTTCCCGAGCTTATGGAAACGCTTGAAAAGCAGAACCTCATGTATGAGAGCGAGGGTGCTATGGTGGTCGATGTCGCAAGGGACGATGACAAGATCACTATACCGCCTATAATCGTCAGAAAGACAGACGGCTCCAGCATTTATGCAACTACAGACCTTGCTACCATAGTTCAGCGTGAGAAGGACTTTGCTCCGCAGGGAATCTGGTACGTTGTTGACCAGAGACAGAGCCTGCACTTTACGCAGGTGTTCCGCTGTGCCGAAAAGGCAGGGATACTGGGTGAGACCAAGCCTGAGCACCTCGGCTTCGGAACTATGAACGGTGCTGACGGCAAGCCCTACAAGACCCGTGACGGCGGAGTTATGAGGCTTTCGCTCCTGTTTGATACAGTGTATGAGGCGGCTATGGAGAGGGTTAAGGACTCGAAATTCAGTGCTGACGAGGACAAGGCTGATGTTGCACGCAGAATAGCAGTTGCAACTATCAAGTTCGGTGATCTTATAAACCACAGGGCAAAGGACTATATCTTTGACCTTGACAAGTTTATGGCGGCAGACGGAAAGACAGGCTCGTTCCTGCTGTACACGGTTGCAAGGGTGAACTCTATCCTCAAAAAGACCGATGAGGAGAGCATAACCGAGGCAGAGGGTATATTCACCGACAGTGAGCGTGATCTGCTTTTGAAAATCGCACTCAGCGGAGAGGCTTACGCACTTGCGTTCAAGGAGAGAGCTCCGAACATTGTCTGCGAGAACGCTTATCAGCTGGCTTCGAGCTTCTCGAAGTTCTATCACGACAATCATATCCTTACCGAGGAGGACAGGGCAAAGCAGAATGCATGGCTGCGTGCCTGCGTAGTGCTCAGAAGGGTGCTTGAAAAGCATCTTGATATACTCGGTATTGAGTCGGTTGAGCTTATGTAAAGTATGTCCGAGGGTGTTGAAGCTATAGGAAGTAACGCCTTTGGCTCGGACAGTGCTCTCTCATACATTTATATTCCGGGTACGATAACCGAGATAAACTCAAAAATAGTGCAGAATCAGCCCTCGGCGTGTTCCTCGGCTTCGCTCGTCACCGCCTCGGGCGGTGGGGGAGAGGGGGGCTTCGCCCCTTTGCCCCACTG
>ONLC01000158.1 GCA_900318545.1 uncultured Eubacteriales bacterium | reverse complement strand
CCGTATGTACCGTTGCAGAATTCAAGCAGCTCGCCCGACATACATTTGTCAAGCCCGTGAACTCTCGATATACCGTCACCGACAGTAACCACCGAGCCCACATCGTCAAGCTTAAGCTTCGAGCTGTAGTCCTTGATCTGCTGTTTTATCAAACCTGTTATTTCATCAGGACGTAATTTCATAAAACATCTATACCTTTCTTTCAGATGTGCAGGACAAGGGGCACAGATCCCCTCTCTCCCTGACTATGCGATAACCCCGTCTATCTGAGCCTTTATGCGGTCCAGTCCCGAAGCCACGCTTGCATCGATCTCAGTATCCTGATATTTCAGAATGATACCTCCGAGTATCGACGGGTCAAGCCTCTCAATGAGAATGACCTTATTCTTAGAGGTCTGCTCGAGCTTTTTAACAAGCTTCTCCCTGAGCCCTGCCGACATCTTCTGTGAGGTTACGGCAGTTACCTCCATAATATTGTTCTTTTTATAGTAAAGCTTTTTGAACTCCGAGTAAACGGCGGGCAGAAACATTATCCTGCCGTTTTTTGAAAGCACGCTCAGAAAGTCCAGCGTAAGGTCTGAAACCCTGCCGCCGAACACGCTCTCCAGCGACTTTCTCTTGTCATCGTCCTTTATGAGCGGAGAGGCAAGCAGCCTTGCATAGTCACGGTTCTCCTCAGAGAAGATGAGCTCCTTTACCTCGCCCAGCTCCTCAAAGGCTGTGTCTACGCAGTCAGCCTCAGCACACAGCTCAAAGAACGCCTCACTATAAACGTTCTCAACGCTCTGTGCCATTACAAATCACCCACATTATCTATGAACTTTTCTATCAGACGTTCATTGTCCTCGCTGGTCATATCCTTCTCAACAACAGCCCTCGCAGCCGAGAAAGCAATATCCGTGATCTCGTCCTTGATCTGGTTCACGGCTATCTTCTTGTCTCTCTCGATCTCTCTCTGAGCGTTATCCACAATGCTCTTGGCTTCAAGCTTTGCATCGTCGATGATCTCATCGGAGCGCACCTGAGCCTTTCTTGTGGCAGCCTGAATAATAGCAGCTGACTCCTCCTTTGCCTGACCCAGCTTCTCGTCATACTGACGCTCCAGCTCGAGGGCGTTTGCCTTTGCGGCATCTGCCTCCTCATAGGTCTTTGAAACATCGTTCTTTCTCTCCTCGATAACGGCATTCACCTTATCGAACAGGAAATGCTTCAGCACAAAGAAAAGTATCAGAGAGTTCAGAAGAGTGGCTATGATAGTTGTGAGGTTTATTGACAGGAACTCTGTAACGTCGCCTGCAGCAAATACCATTGTTTTTCCTCCAAAACCTAATTCTTCTTATCAGAGCTTTCCGATGAACGGATTTGCGAACAGAAGAATAAGTGCTACTACGAATGCATAGATACCGGTTGACTCTGCCATAGCAACACCGATGAACATTGTTCTTGTGCAGTCACCCTTAGCCTCGGGCTGTCTTGCGATAGACTCGATAGTCTTGCCAACTGCGTAGCCCTCACCGATTCCGGGTCCGATACCTGCGATCATTGCAAGTCCTGCACCGATAGCCGAGCATCCTAAAACGATAGCCTTTTCCATAATAAAACCTCCATAAAAAGTTTGTTTACTTACTTGTTTATGTAAAGCACAGATGTGCTTTTTACCTTATTCGTTAGCCGCACCCACATTTACCATTGTGAGCATCGAGAAAATGTACGCCTGTATACAGCCTGAGAACAGGTCAAAGTACACTGACAGCACCGCAGGAATACCTACCTGGAACACATTAAAGCCCCACGAGCCTGCTGTAAAGCTAAGTCCCACAGCCGAGGACAGCGAGCCCAGTGCTCCGTAGAGAAGCCCCGTTATTACCATACCGCCTGCAACGTTTCCGAAAAGACGGAATGCCATAGATGCAGGAGTTGCGACCTCGCTTATGATATTGAGCGGAAGGATAAACGCAACAGGCTGAGCAAAGCTCTTCAGATACCCGAGAGGACCGTTATTCTTCAGCTTGTAGTAGGTTATCAGCGCAAAGGTCATAAGTGCCCATGTTGCCGTAACGTTAATGTCAGCCGTCATTGACCTCAGACCTACAAGGCTTATGAGAGCTCCCAGCACCGCATACACAAGGAGCATTCCTATGTAGGGTGCAAACTTGATAAGCGAAGGACCCATATTCTCCTTGACCATATTGTTTACGAAGTTTACGAACATCTCCGCAACAACCTGTCTTTTCTTCTCGGGGATCTTCTTTATCCCGTGTGTCAGCCATATACAAAGAATCGTCACAGCCACAATTATCAGCCAGCCCATAACAACTGTCTCAGTGACCTGTATCGGGCCTATCTCAAATACGACCTTAGGGCCGTTTCCTATATCATTCATGAGAGCCTTCCTTTCGTGAGAAGATCTGTATGAGGGTAAGAACTATCCTCGGATAAAACTGGGGCACAAGCACGCCCACCACGTTCACAAGCCCCGTCAGCATAGCCGCTGCACAGACAGCGAACAAGGCAAAGTACCTAAGCACATAGCACCGGGTCATAAGGCGTTTAGCCTTTGCCGCATCAAGCTCGACTGCCCTTTCGCAGGTATGTGAGAGATACAGCATCGCCGCACACATAAACCCGTACCCGACCGCAAAGCCCAGAAGTGTTCTCAGCTCGAACCCCCATATCAGGGTGAACGCCCAGCTGACAGCGCTCAGCACCGCACCGTACCTTATAATCCTGCCCACCAGAGGAGCCAGAGTATTTTCATTGTTTTCCATAGACCCCTCCGCCATACCCCGACAGCCCACAGTGGCACACTTAATCATTCTGATTATAACACTTTTTTTCAGATTTTTAAAGCCCTATTTTCGCAAGCGAAAAATTTCGGCACTTTGACTAATTCTTTCAACATTTTCAAGCTGTGATACCTGTTTATGACAAAATTCTCTTCAAAGAATAATCCGTCATTTTTATGAAATACTAAAGCTTATCGGACAGAAATTCCGAAATGGAGCTTATGAAAGGAGAAACAACATGAAGAAGCTTTTAGCACTTATCCTGAGCCTTACCGCCTGTGCGGCCTGCCTTACAGCCTGCGGAGACGGCAGAAGCGAGGTCTCGGACTCGGGCTTTGTAGAGGACTCCCGTGATGCAGACAGCATGGACTTCGAGGACGAAAGCCGTGACATGGCAGACAGAGCCAAGGACACTGCCAACGATGTAGTAAGCGGCGGAGCAGACATCGTCGAGGACACAGCAAGCACCGTCGGAGATGTTGCAAAAGAGGGCGCTGACCTTGTAGGCGACACCGCAAGCAACATCGGGGACACAGTCAGCAGAGTATTAGACTGATAGATAAAAAAGAGGCCGTTGCTTATGCAATAGCCTCTTTGCTTTTTAGAGATATCTGTTTCTGACTTTTTTGATCACGAAGAATGCCACACCGCCGACGATAATAACGCCCACTACAACGCCTATAATGATAGGAACTGTAGCCGTAGACTCCTTAGCCGCAGCCTCAGAGGTGCTCTCGGTCTTTTCCTCCTTCTCAGCTATCTGGAGCTCATTCGGAGTTGTTTTCTTCTCTGCAACGTCATTGTAGTTGTCGATATTTGCAACCACCATTCCGTTGTACTTGCCGTCAAGAGCCTCGGTATTAGCCGAGATAGTCAGATTGTCAATATAAATAAGGTCTGTGGACTTTACAGCCTTGTTCAGCGGTATCTCAAAGATAAACTTCGTAGCACCGACACCTGTAGGCACAGGCACTACCTTGTCCTGATACAGTGTAGTATTCGGAGAATCAGTCTCGTTCACCTTGATCTGGCTCATATTTGATGCTACCTGCTTGTATTCATCATCGGCAGGAAAAGCAAATATCGAATCTCCCATAAGGCTGCTCTTTATATCAGGATTGATACGGTAGGTAAACTTGAAGGCACAGCCGTCAAAGTAATTCATACCGAAATCCTTAGCATCGAACTCTATTCCCATTGTTACAAATTCAGCATCTTCCTCATTTGCATCGGGGAATGCAGGATTACCGTCAGCATCGGTAACTACCCATGCAAAGTTCTGCATACCGCTCGGAGCACCGTCAGCCGAGCCTGTTATCTTCAGCGAAATACCCTGATAGGACACAGTGTCCTCGGAGCCGACCGAAAACTTACCGTCAGCATCAGGAGTGATATGCACATAATCCTTCCAGCCCGAGCCGTCAAACGAGAACGAAGGCTTTGATTTATCATCTGTCAGTATACTGTCATCAGAAATAGCCCAGGGGTCAACTACCTTTTCCTCCTCCGCATCAGCAAATGCAGGAACAGCAGTACAAAGAGCTATAGCTGCCGCAGACAGTCCGCAAAAGATCTTTCTTATATTCATTTTCATTCAGGCACCCTTTCACACTAACATACATATAATCATAAAGCATTAAGCAAAATTTGTCAAGCAAAACGCCCGTCCTGTAAACGTTTTGTAAACTACTCTATGCCGAGGAATTCAAGATACTGCTTATCGGGCATTCTCAGAACGGAGGTGAAATGCGGCTCCGAGCCTGAGGAGAGCTTGAACTGCACTCCGAGCTGACCCTTTTCATTGGTTGTCCAGCCCACCTCGGGGACTGTTCCTCTTATACCCTTGGTGGAGATAGTCTTCTTTACGCCCTTCTGCTTGAGGGTGAAGAACTTGAGCTCTATATCCTGATCGTAAGGAACTACGGCGATCTTAACTCCGCCGACGTCATTGTTCTTTACGTCATAAACAAGTATCTTGTACTTACCGTCGGGCGAGATAGTATTATCGTCCGAGGTAACATCGCAAAGGTGCTGGAAGTCATTTCTGTAAAGAGCATAAACCGACGAGGTAGTATCGAGGTTCTCATTAAGAAGAGTTTCCTCCGAGGAGCCGCCGAACAGCACGTTCAGAACGAAGTAAGCAACTATTCCGAGCACATACATAAGCAGGTAAATAGTACCCATAATTACCTTTACATTAGAGCCTGTTCCTGCCGCAAAGAAAATAACCGCAGCAACTATGAATGGCGGTATAATGAGTATCCAGTCCATCATATTGAACAGTATCAGGAAGAACACCACAGGCAGCCATAATACGCTCAGCACCCGTGTTACTATCTCGTTTCTTGTCAGTATCATCAGAAGAAGGAAAACAATGCTCGCTATAACGTATACAACGAAAAAGCTCTTCTCCCTGCCCTCTGCAAATTCAAGATCATAAAGAAATGTAGCGTAGGTCAGCATTGCGATTACCGCAAAATACACGATACCAAACACCGATGCACGACCCGCGGCTAACGCCTCTGCACATCATCTGCTTGCCAGATTTCCGTCATATTACCCAAATTCTCCTTGACTTGCGTCAGCAAGCCTGCGTCGAGTTTAGGCAATCTGACGAAAACCTGGACGGCGCATCTGATGCACAGAGGTCGTGCGGTGTTGCCTTAACTAATTGAGTATAAGCTCTTCTCCGCCGACAAGTCCCGAAAGGATCTCTATATTCTTTCCGTCCTCGATGCCTGTTTCTACGTCCTGCTCTATCTTTACGCCGTCAACCAGCAGGTTTACAAACTTTCTCCCTGCAAGCTCACGCACTGCCTTCTGAGGCACCACCACAGTGTCGGGTCTTGTATACACATCAAAGACCACGCTCACATCACCGAAATCAAAAAGCTCGGAGTCCTCATCGGGAAGTATCACATAAATGTAGCTTGAAAAGTCACCGTTTTCGTTTCTCTGTATATCCTTGACCGTTCCGCCTGCCTCGGTAGCACCCTGCTGCAGAGTTACCCTTGTTCCGAAGTTCACATTATTAAGCGGATTATCATACACCGACACACAAAGATACTGCTGCGACAGGTCAGATGTATATCCCAGCGTATCACCTGCCCTTACGGGACTGTTCACATTCAGGGGCTCACGCCTTTCAAACGGATAGCTGAACGTTCCGTCACAGGGAGCATAAACCTTGTAATCCTCAAGCGATGCTTCAAGCTTATCGTAGTTCATCTGCTCAATCTGAAGATCAAGCTCTGCCATTTTAAGCTCATTTGCCGAGCCGCCGTTCTGCCTTATCGTCTGAACGGTCTGCTTTGCCTGATCGAGCCTTATCTGCTCCTTTTCGATCTGCTCCTGCACCTCATCGCTGTAAAGCGTACACAGCAGGTCGCCCTCCTTTACATCACAGGGAGCCTCGACCTCGATAGACTCGATAAGGCCGCTCGCCTTGAACTTTACGCTCTGGCTGTAGGGATATGCATAGGAGCCTGTTTCGTAGTACTTCTCGGATATATTGCTTATCTCCGCCTTTACGGTCTTGTAGGAGATCTCCTTAGTTTCAAGGATCGGGATATCTATCTGCTTGTCCTCTTTTTTCTCACCGCAGGCACCAAGCCCCAGACAGAAAACTGACGCACAGACAAAAGCTATAAACCTTTTCACACTACCGACCCCCTTTGGGACATAAAGGCAATACTCATACTCATACACTTTAACTATAACATTTTTTTCGTCTTTTTTCAAGAAGCGAAAACTCTTTTGTAGACTTGCACAGTTTTCTCGTCTGATTTAGTTTATTTTCAACAAAGCTCAAACTGTGCTATTATCTCATTTGATGTCAGAAAGCCCTCAGCCGTAAGTGCTATTATTTCGCCTGAAATGGTGCATAATCCGTGCTTTGCAAGCTCTTCTGCAAGCTTTTTTATCCGCCCGAGCTTTTCCGCATCAGCACCGAGCTCCGAGAGCCTGTCCAAAGCTATCCCCTCCGAAAGTCTGAGCCCCAGCATTATGTACTCCTCGAGCTTATCGGGGTGAGCTTCAAGCACTGTCCTCGGCTGTTTATCAGAGCTTATATAGCCCTCTGTGTCCGTATCACAGCAAAAGCGGATATCCTCAAAATACGAATGTGCCGAAGCCCCGAAGCCTAAGTATTCCCTGCCCTGCCAGTAGCGGACATTATGTCTTGAAGCCCTTCCGTCACGGGCAAAGTTTGAGACCTCGTACTGCAAAAAGCCCCGATCGTTCAGCCTTTCCACGAGCCGCAGGTACATATCAGCCTGCACCTCTTCATTCACGGTAACGCCCATTTTATAAAACGGTGTGCCCTCCTCCACACTCAGAAGATAGGCTGACAAATGGCTTATCGGCAATGCCGAGAGCCTGTCCGCAGTCCGCATAAGCGAGGTGAGAGTCTGCTTGGGCGTGCCGATCATAATATCGCAGGAGATGTTCTCAAAGCCTGCTTTCAGGGCATTCTGTACGGCAGTCACAGCCTTTTCGCTGTCATGAAGCCGCCCCAGAGCTTTAAGCTCCTTATCATCAAGCGACTGCACCCCGAAGGATATCCTGTTTATCCCCATTTCCTGATAGGCTCTTAGCTTTTCACAGCTTGCGGAATCGGGGTTAGCTTCTATGGTTATCTCGGCACTGTCCGAGAGAGAAAAGCTCTCCATCACAGCCGAGAGGATCATTCCTATATTATCGGCATCTGTCACCGAGGGCGTACCGCCTCCGAAATAGAGCGTATCGCAGGAAAGCCCCCTGCCCTTATAAGCTCTGATATTCCGGCAGAGCGCCTCAGTGTAAGCTTTTTGGGTGCTCGCATCGGAGCATTTGGAGTAAAACGCACAGTAGGCACATTTTCTCTCACAGAACGGTATATGCACATATACTCCGACCTCAGAGCCCGTCATAGCTGTTGTCCTCCGTATCGTCAAAGGCATTTTCTATGCTTGATGCTGTACGCTCGTTGTTTGCTCTGATCTTCTTAACGGCAGCTCTGAGCACCGCAGACAGGAAAAGGCACAAATACAAAAGCACCGCATACACCCAGAATGCAGCTGCCTCACCGAGGTTTAGCTGAAAGTACTTTGAGTTTTCATCAAGGAAACTTTTCACGGCATTATGTATCGGGCTTATGAGCACTATCCCGAAGGCTACCGTGTAGGCGATAAATGCGGCTATCCCTACAAACGAGGGCTTCACAGGCAGAGGATAGAACTTAACTCCGACAAAGATGATCCACGCTCCGAGCAGCAC
>ONLC01000135.1 GCA_900318545.1 uncultured Eubacteriales bacterium | reverse complement strand
GAGATAGTTCAGGATTATCAGCAGTGCTTTATTAATATGTGGTGCGATATTTTCGTGAATGATGCAAAAACATCGGCAGGCAAAACAGTCGGCGGAATGGATTTCAAGCTTCTTTCGGGTCATGAGCAGGAGGTGCTCGACAGGATAGACCGCTATCTTGACTACGCTAAGAATGCAGTCGATGTTGTTCCCGGAGATTATGTCTGCGTGCTTGCACCCATTGTTACGGGATTGTTCACCCACGAAAGCTTCGGACACAAGAGCGAGGCTGACTTTATGCTCAATGACAAGACTCTGCAGGAAGAATGGGTAATGGGCAAAAAGGTCGGAAGCGAGCTGGTTTCAATATGCGACAGCGGAGATATGCTCCACAGGGGATACATAGCCTACGATGACGAGGGCACAGCGCCGAAGGAAACATGGCTTATAAAAAACGGTGTCCTCACAGGAAGGCTTCACGATGCAAATTCAGCAGCCGCCCTCGGTGAGGAGCTTACAGGAAATTCAAGGGCACAGGATTTCGGCTTTTCGCCTATGGTGCGTATGACCAACACCTATATGGAAGCAGGAGACACCTCCCCTGAGGAGATAATCGCAGGCGTTAAAGACGGCATCTACGTTTATAACGTAAATTACGGCACAGGCCAGAGCACCTTTACCATGCAGCCTAACTGCTGCTACCGCATAAAAAACGGCAAGCTCGCAGAGCCGATAAGAGCAAACGTTGTGACAGGCAGCGTTTTTGAAACGCTCTTCAATATCGACGCTGTCGGCAATGACCTTGAATTCTGCGATGTAAGCACCTGCGGAAAGAACGGTCAGGCTATGCCCGTGTCCGATGCAGGCCCGACTATCCGTGTGAAAAAGCTGACTATCAACTAAGGAGGCGTTAGTATGGAAAGAGAAAAGATAACCTCACAGTTTTCCTTCTGCGAGGTACAGATAGAGGAAACTAAGATAAAGTCCTTCAACAAGGACAGCCGTGCAAACCACTCATACCGTGTGTATGACGGAGAATACGCAGGCATTGAATATGTTCAGGGCATAGCCTCCGATGAGGAGAGCTACAAAAAGGCCGAGCAAAACCTCAGCTTAAAACGCCCGTACAAGTTCTCTCTTGAAACGGGAGTCCGTCACCGTGACAAGACTGAGCAGGAGTACTCCGACAAGGAGCTTATGGACATAGCCCGTGAGGCTGTTGAGCACCTGAAAACACACTACCCCGATTTTACCTTCAGCGGTCAGATCTCTACAGACAAAAGAACCATGTCCATGACGAACACCCTCGGGCTTGACTACTCAAACACTGACTGCCAGCTCAATATACAGATATCCTACAAGCACAAGGACTCAAAAGACCTTGATGACGGCTGGTTCAGCTTGGGTCAGAGGACATTTGACTTCAAAAAATTCACCGATATGGCTGAGAACTACCTCTCAAATTTCACAAATATTGTCGAGCTTCCCGAAGAGCTTATTATTCAGGATCAGTACTACGGATATATGAGCAAGTTCTATGAGTGCCTTGAAGCCGAGAATATTACCCTTGGCACATCGCTCTTCTCAGGGAAAATCGGTGAGAAGGTCTTTTCGGACGGCTTTACCCTCCTGCACGATGTTACCGATGAAGAGACATGGTTTACTCCCTTCTTTGACGGCGAGGGCGCAGTACTGCCGAATGACAAATACATCTATATCGAAAACGGAGTTATCCTCTCGGGCTTTGCCGATAAGTTCACAGCCGATAAGTACAATGTTCCCCATACGGGCAGCGCAAATTTTAATATGCTCGATGTGCCGAACAACGGCAATGTAAGGCTCTGCATAGCACGCTCCGACAAGACAGCAAAGGAGCTTCTTGACGGGCGGCTGAGCGTTGTTCCGATAAGGGCGGCAGGCGGCGGCTTCAACGACAAGGGCGAATTCGTCACCCCCGTTCAGAATGCTATGCTCTGTGACGGAGAGCGCTTTATAGGAAGACTTCCCGAGTTTACACTCAGAGGCACTATTTATGATATGTACGGCAAGAGCTTTATAGGTGTGAGCTCGGATAAGCCCATATTCAATGACAAGACTATCCTTATGAAAATGGACTACAGCAAATAGAATTACATGGAGGTACGTCTATGAAAAAAGCATTGCCTTTGCTTCTGCCTGTGAGGTCGGTGGTATTTGCGCTGATATTTATTGTCGGGTCAAGGCTTGTCGGCAAAGATGTGAGCGAGATCAGCCGGTGGTGGTCGCCTGCGGCAACAATAGTAAATATACTGACTATACTCCTCATTGTTTTTGCGGCTAAGAAAAACGGTCAGACCTACCGTGAGCTTATCAATTACGAAAAAGGCAAAACCACAAAAAAGCAGGTAGTCCTCGTCACGCTTATGATACTGCTTGTCGGCATGGGCGTAATGTACCTTGCAGGCTACATCTGCTACGGGGTGATACCCTACGGAGCACCTATGATGATAGCTCCGATACCGAAGGCCTTAGCACTTATAAATCTGGTTCTTCTGCCTGTGACTACTGCCCTCGCTGAGGACGGAATGTACCTCGGCTGCGGAGTAAACAGCATTGAGAACAAGCTTGCAGCTATTCTTATTCCTGCGTTCTTCTTTGCACTGCAGCACTGCTATATACCTACTCTGTTCGACTCAAAGTATATGCTGTACCGCTTCATCTCATTCCTGCCGCTGACGATCATACTCTGTGCTTATTATCATAAAAAGAGAAACCCTCTCCCGATAATGATAGGCCACGCAGTTATCGACCTCGCAACAGCAGGACAGATAATTGCGACCTCGTTCATTCCGGGCTTTTATGAAAAAATGTGCAGTATGTAAGCCTTGGTCTCTTGCAAAGCTTTATGATCTGTGGTATAATATAGGTATAAACCAATGCACCCGAGACCCTTTTGCGAAAGGGGGGCATTTCTATGAAAACAAGATTTAAGTACGTAAGGATCCAAGGCCGTGAGCTTGCTGTCAATACGAAGTATGCAAAGGGCATTTTCAGTATGTGCATGAAGCTCATTCAGGACAATGTAATGGAGCAGGAGGACGCCGAGCTCTATCTGGAGATCGACAAGTGGTTCTCCGAGATACTTCCATATCCGCCGCAGTGTATGAGGCGTGAGAACGTAGTGTGCTTTTTCAAGACGGAAAACACCGAAATGATGATGAAGATGATAAAGCCTGCTATGTGGCTTCTCGACAAATATGAGAGACCGTTTTTCGTAGTTTACACAAACACCCCGGGAGAGATCGTTTATGAGGACGATTATCAGGTAGTAGTCAAGGCAGGCTTTGACCCTATCTACGAAGAGATGCAGCCCTCATGGACACCAGAGGATAAGCTGAAAGAGCTTGAACAAACAAGTGACTGACAAGAAAAGCCCCGACAGACCGTCGGGGCTTTGTTTGTGCAATTACAAGACTCAGAAGCCGTTATCTGAGAGCCAGCCTTCAATGTCAGACTGAGAACCGCCTACATCGTCACCGTTTACGTCATAGCCGTCCTTAACATCTGCGTTCGGCTCGAGCTCCTTGAATCTCTCTATCGAATCTGCAAGGCCGCTTCCGCCGTGAGTAGTCACAGGAATAACAGTCTTGCCCGAGAGGTCATACTCATCAATGAAGCTGTATATAGCCTGCGGCATAGTGTACCACCATACAGGATATACAACAAACACTGTATTATATCCGCTTATATCAACTGCTGTAGCAAGCTCGGGAAGCTCGCCTGCGTCCTGCTCTGCCTTGGCTGCATCGAGAAGCTCATTATAGTCGAGAGGGTAATCCTTCACGGTCTGAATGGAGAACAGATCTCCGTCAGTATATGCCGCTATCACATTTGCGATAGCCTCGGCATTTCCCATATCCTCGCCCCAGAAGCTTACCTTTGAGGCTGAGCTTATAGCATCGTTTTCACCGTTCTCGGCAGGTGTGAAATACGCTACCAGTACACCGCCCGAGGTGCTTTCCTGCGGTGCCTGTGTTGTCTGCTCTGCGGCTTCGGTCTGAGTGCTCTGCTCTGCCTGAGTTTCAGTCTGCTCTGCCTGAGATGTGCCTGCCGCCTTCGGAGTGCCCACCTGCTTTGCCGTCTGTGCAGGCTTTGAGCCGCTGTCCGAGGAGCTGCCGCAGGCTGTGGCTGTTATCATAGTCAGTGAAAGTAATGCTGCAAGTATCTTTTTCATAGTTATCCTCCTTTTCGTATTCACTTTGCTATATAAAGTATAACAGAAAAACCGACATTTGTAAAATGCCGGTTTTTTATAGCATTATAGCTTTTAGTTATATAGCCCCTGTTCAGCTGAGCACAGAACGCAGGCTCTCCTGTCGAGAAGGGCGAATCAAACAGTCTTGAGGTGTCGGAATTTACGATAATGCCTATGAACACAGCTATCTGGTTTTTGCAATACATCAGTTCGGCTTTCAGCAGACTTGAAAAAAAATATGTTATATACTATAATATAAAGGCACAAGGACGGTGACATTATGATAACAGAGCTTAAATACTCAAGCACGAACACATATCTGATCGGAGGAAGCAAGGGCTCTCTGCTTTTTGATACGGGCTGGGCCGGAACCTTCCCTGCACTTTGCAAAGCACTCGGAGAAAAAGGCTTGAAGCTTCAGGATATAGACCTGCTTCTTATCTCGCACTATCACCCTGACCACATGGGGATAGCTCAGCAGATTGCCGATGCAGGCATAACCATTATTGCCGCAGATGTGCAGAAGAACTATATCCACTCCGCCGACCGCATTTTTGAGAAGGAGAAAAGCTCTGCTTTCGTTCCAATAAAGGATACAGATGTGAGATTTTTCTCTCTGAGCGAAAGCAGAAAGCTTCTTGCTGAGCTTGGCATAGGGGGCGAGGTGCTGCACACTGTCGGGCACAGCGAGGACAGCATATCTCTGTGGCTTGATAAGGAGAAGGCTCTTTTTGTGGGAGACCTTAATCCTCTGTATGAGCTTGAAATGCACAAGGGCACTCAGATAGGCGAGAGCTGGGAAAGGCTTCTGAAACTAAAGCCCGAAACGGTATATTACGGTCACGCAAAGACAGCAAAGCTCGGGCGTTCTCTCTTCGGGAGGGCTCAGCCTGTGCAGACTGATATTTATGCACTTGTGAAAAAGATAATGAAGCTCACCGACAAGGGCTGTTCTGCCGAAACTATCGCTGAAAAGACAGGTGCGGACATCGGCTTTGTACGTGACGCTGTAAGAATGTATGTCACTCACCGAGGGGTGAGCGTTCAGGGCATACTTGACAGGATAGAGATAAAAGGGAAATAGAAAAGCCCCTCCCAAAGCGGAAGAGCTTTTGTGCTTAGTTATCAAAGTCCTTGATATCCTGCCTGAACTGTTCAAGAAACAGACTTGCTGCCTTGGTGAATACGGTGTAGCGTTTCCATACGAAGGTGCAGTTAGCTTCAAGCTTCGGGACAAGGGGCCTGAAGCACATATTGCTGCCCTCTGTGTTTATAAGCTTGTCGAAGGTTATACAGTAGCCCATACCCTCGCTTGCCATTACCGAGCCGTTATACACAAGGTTGTACTCAGCGGCAATGTGCATTTCGTCTCCTGTGCTTTCGACCAGAAGGTCTGAGATCTGAGTGTTGTGGTTCGGCTGTCTCGGAATAATAAGCGGAAGCCCTTTCAGATCGGTAAGCTCTATAGTCTCTTTTTCAGCAAGGGGCATATCACGGCGCATAAGCACTCCGAAGGTATCTTTAAGCGGTATCTCTATGCCCTCATACTTGGTGCTGTCATAGGGCTGAAAAATAATGCCGAAATCTATAAGCCCCTTGTCAAGCCTTTCAAGTACGTCTGTACCGTCAGCACTGTAAATGCTGTACTGTATGTCGGGGTGCTCTGTCTGGAGCTTTTTTGCAGTGTCTGCAATAAGCTTTATTGAGTAGGTCTCCCCTGCTCCTATATACACCTTGCCTGAGACTACATCGCTGCTGTGCTTTACCTCTTGCTCCGCCTTGTCGAGAAGCTCCGCTATCTCCTCAGCACGCTTTCTGAGTATCATGCCCTCTTCGGTGAGGGTAACACCCTTGTTTGAACGGATAAGCAGCGGCTTTCCAAGCTCGTCTTCAAGCTCTTTAAGCTGCCTTGAAAGCGTCGGCTGAGAAAGATACAGCCTTTCAGC
>ONLC01000103.1 GCA_900318545.1 uncultured Eubacteriales bacterium | reverse complement strand
ATGAGGACGGTGTCGCCATCGCGAAGGCTTTTTATCGCCGCCGCACCCTTTACGGCAGTTTCAAGAAAGCCCTTGTATTTCGCCATCAGAATAGAGAATGAGGTAAGCTTTATCTCCTTAGGCGTGTCCTTATTCACTTTTGCAAATACCTGACTGTCTGTGATCACTATCGACGGCTTGTTTACCATGTTTTCGAGTGCATAAGACAGCTCTGTCTCACGGACAACTGCTGCACAGGCTCCTGATTCGAGCAAATCTCTTATAACCATCTGCTGGGGAAGAATAAGCCTGCCCTTCGGTGCTGCCTTATCAATAGGAACAACTAAAACAGCAAGCTCATTTTCATTGATGATATCTCCGACAATACGGTGAGTCTGATCTTTGTTCTCAACAAGAGATGCTATCTTTTCTCTGAGCTCATGAATATTTCTTTTCTCAGCAGCACTGACAGCAAACCTCTCACCATCAGGAGCATTATCTGCAAGATCGCACTTGTTTCCAACTATAATGTACGGAATTTTTTTATCTTCAAAAAGCCATATAAGCTCTTTATCGCACTCGCACAACGGCTTAGTTATATCTGTGACCAGAACTGCAATATCAGTACGATTAAGCACCTGCGCAGTCTTTTTTACACGCAGCTCTCCCAGAGCACCCTCATCATCAAAGCCCGGAGTATCAATTATAACAACAGGTCCCAGAGGCAAAAGCTCCATAGCCTTTGTTACAGGGTCTGTGGTAGTTCCCGGGGTATCGGAAACTACTGCAAGCTCCTGATTTGTTACGGCATTCACAAGGCTTGACTTACCTGCGTTTCTCACTCCGAAAAAGCCAATATGCACACGTTCCGAGGAAGGTGTTGAATTAAGTCCCATAGTATCACCTCATAATAATAATAAAGACGGATTCTCCTTAAAAAAGCAAGAATCCGACCTGTACAGTCAGAATAAAGGTCTTACTTTCGCCTCAATCATAATTTCGGCGTCAGGAAAACAAATCATTCTATTTAATAATTGTTCTGCATATCAAGTCGCAGAATATACAGTCTTTGCGGTAACACCGTCAAGTCTGCCTATCCTTCCTGCGATCGTATTTATATCATTCTGCGTTGTATCAACTGCAACACTTATGATATTTATACCCTTTTGCCTGTACGGAATGCCCATTCTGCCGATAACCGCATCAGAATACTCATGCAGAATAGCATTTATACTCTCAGCCGCATCAGCCTTTTCTACGATAATAGCGATTATCGCTACTCTTGTTTCCATTAATATTTCCTTTCTATAAGAATTGCAGCCCTTACCAGTTGTGCTCACAATCCCTGACCATCTGTCTGACTTCTTTATTTTCATACAGTCCGAGATCAAAAAGCCTGTCAGCCTGCCTTTTTGTGATCTTTCCTGTAAGTGAATATACAAACTGACCATGTTCTCTCTGAGTTCCGTCCCACGAATCAATGATCTTCAGCCAGCCTGCCCTGCCAAGTGTCCTTTCAGGAAATTTTGCTTTGCCGAAAAACTTCTCAGCTATCATTACAGCGGCCTTTGTATGGCTTGTATAATCACAGGAATATGTATCACCGTCCGGCGACATCCAGCCGAGCTTAAAGCTATTCTGGTTTTTGAAATACATCTGTTCAAGAGTAAGCGGACAGCCGTCAGACTCTGCGATCTTTACAAACTTATACTCATCAGCTTCTGAAAAGTGCCTGTAACCGCCCGAGCCGTCCAGCACCACAGGCAATTTATCGTCGGTTATTATGCCGTCAAACATAGTACCCTTAAGACTCTCAAGAGTGTCATAGTATTCATGATAGTAATATCCTGTCTCGGACTTATATATAGCATACTTTTTTGTCACGCTCTATCACTCCACAGAAAACACAATATCAAGTAAACATCTAAATTGGATTATAGCATATATAAACACAAAATTCAATAACTATTCATCAATTTCGTTTATTTGTACAAATCCGCTTTGAATAATTCATTTAATATTTTTTCTGCTATCCGCTTGAATATTTCGCTCAATATGTTATAATTAAATAATCAAAAGCCGGATGATAAGGAGGCTCATGAATGAGGATAATAGTTTTTTCTGATACACACGGGAATATTTCCGCTGCTAAGAAAATATTTGAAACTAACAGCAATATATGCGATCACTATATTTTCCTGGGTGACGGTCTTAAAGAGCTGGAGCTTATGAAGCTGCTTTTCCCTGACAAGAAGATCTTCTGTGTTTCAGGCAATTGTGATGAGCCTGTCTGTCCGCCGTCAGATGTGATAGAGATATTCAAGACAAAAATATTTATTACTCACGGACACACCCTCAATGTGAAGGAGTCTCACGATACGCTTATTAAAAATGCCAAAGAAGCTAATGCACAGATAGCTCTCTACGGGCATACTCACAAACGCTACTACAAATATGAGCACGGGCTGCATATACTAAACCCAGGAAGTGCATCTCAGCCAAAAGACGAGCTGCCTCCCTGCTACGCCTTTATCGATATAAGTCCCTATGGCATTTCCTGCGCTCTTGTTGATCTGTAGAACATTAAGCCCCTCTGAGCGTTTCAGAGGGACTTTATATCAGAAATCGTCTTCGTCAGCAGCCTTTCCGGCCTTGCTGACTTTTTTATTCAAAAGGATCGAGAACGCGAAAGTAAGCCCTATCAGCAGCAGCATAACAAGCAGCGACTTTACTGTAAGATCGGATAAGGAGCCACCGATATAGGTCTGCACAAGCATTTCGGGAAGAAGCCCCATAAGAGAGCCCAGCAGATACGGCCTGTAGGGCATTTTGAGTGCTCCGTAAACTATAGACATAATGTCAGCGGGCACTACGATGACTGCTCTTGACATATATGATGCAAACAGGTTATTATCATGGCCGTAATCAATAAGCTTTTGTACCTTGGGATATTTACTCTCAATATATTCTATCAGCTCTCCGCCTGATACTCTTCCTATAATGTATGGTATCGTAAAGGTTATGGTCAGACCGACAAGATTGATAAGAATTGCTACAGGATAAGGATATATCGAGCCGACTGCTATATAAAGAAGAGTAAGCGGAACGACAACAGACACGGATTTCAATCCGAAAAAGCCCCAGAATACAAGCACTGCAAGCCAGAGGTTTTCAGGCTTGTAGCTCAGAATCTTATCAGTTTCTGTATTATGTATAAAAACAGCAAAAGCTGATACTATAATGATCGAAACAATAAGAGGTACGATCACGAACCTCCTGTTCTTTTTCCTCTGAACATTCTGACTCACAGCTTCACCGCCCTTCTGTATTATAATAACACAGAATTATGTCAAAATCATGAAAACAGCGTATATTTAACAAAAAAAGACCCGATGAAAGCATCGGGTCAAAACAAATTATAATTATGAATTTTCCTTATTGAACTTTGCTACTTCTTCGTTGATGGTCTTGAGCTCGTTATCAACTGTAGAAGAATAAGCCTCTCTGAGCTCTGTCCATGAGTACTGCTTACCGCTGTCATCAGCCTTGTTGGTGTTCTCATAGAGCTTTCTTGTTACGCAGCTGCCGTCCTCGTTGGCATTGTCATCAGACAGGAGCGAGGAAATACCGTAACCATAGTCGAATACCATCTTATACTGGCTGGAGGAGCAATCCATAAATACCTGATACATATCCTCAGTCCAGTTCGGATTTGCATTAAGGAACTTCTCCTTGCCGTTGTCAAGGTATTCCTGATCGGTATTAGCCATTCTGGAGCACTCAAACCATGTCTTAACGGCCTCGTTGGCTGTTGAGCCCTTTACCCACATATATGCGAGCATATCAGCTGTCATATACTTATCTGTTGTGTTAGGATCAGAAGGAACAGGAACTACTCTCCATGTATCGGAGTCCTTAGGACCGTTGTTACCTGTCATTGCCCATGTACCCATGCAGTAGAAAAGAATGTTTCCGTCTGCAAGAGCCTTTCTGGCATTTCCGAGCCAGTCAGGAATTACATAGCCGTTCTTACCAATATCATAAAGGAGATTCTCTGCTCTCTCAATATCAGGGTCATCAAGGTTAGAGGTAAACTTTTCACCGTCATAATTAACCATTGTCTTACCGGTCTGCTGGATAAGCTGAGTCTGATACCAGCCGTTGATACCGTATCTTTCCTCGTCAGCAGATGCATTTGAACAGAACTCTGCCATCATCTCATACCAGTTATCCCAGTTCCACTCGCCCTCCTGATACAGCTCATATGGGTCATTCAGACCTTCGGAATCAATAACGTCCTGATCGTACATCATAAGAGTACCAACGGTAAAGCTGATAGGAGCTACATAATGCTTTCCGCCCATAACGAACAGATCTGCATTCTGCTTAACATCAGCCCATAGCGGCTGGCTGAAATCAACAATGTCATCAACAGGCTGATACATATCCTTGAGCACCTGAGCAGGGAAAGCCATCCACTCATACTTAAAGATATCGGGGACGTCCTTCTGAGACATAAGTGCCGCAGCAAGCTTATCAAACTTTTCGCTGTCAGATACCTGGCTGAACTTAACTGTACCGCCCTTATTATTAAAGAGGGTCATTTCAACAGTCTTATCTGCACCCTTAGTCGGATTCAGATCGTAAGTACCCATCCAGATGATCTCCTTCTGAGCACCTTCGGGGATATCCTCGATCTCCTGAGTATCATTTACTGCAACCTTCTTTACAGTAGTTGTAGCCTCAGAAGAGCTGGAGCTCGAAGACCCGCAGCCGAAAGCTGACATAGCAGATATCATCGCTACAGAAAATGCAAGAATTTTCTTAAGTTTCATAATAAACAACATTCCTTTCACAGATCAAATTTCATAACCTCTGATATTATTATTATAAAATAATTCACAAGCACTGTCAATAACCATTTTACACAAATGAAAACGTATTCTTTTGGCTATTTCAAACATAGATATTATTGGCTATTTCAAACATAGATATTATTAAAAAATATGAAGATATTAAACATAATGTACAAGAGTTGCAAAATTCTAATAAATGTGGTATGATATAATGAGTATTATAGATTAGTATAATACATTTAATGAAGCTATTAACTCAGAGAGGTATTAAAATGAAAAAAACAATTATCCACTATCTTGTAACAGCTGCTATGATTCTGTCGCTTTCATCTTGCGGAGAAAAGGCTGATGATTCAAGCTCAGAAGCCGAAAAGACTGAAACAAAAGCTTCGGTTACTTCCGAAGCCGAGACGGCAAGTGAAGCCGAGCCAGAGTATAAAGGCGAGTTCAATGATAAAGTCTTTGAGGAACTATGTCAAAACATTGTGATCAGAGGACAAAAAGTCTCATTTCCTTTTACTTTGAATGACCTTGGTGATGAATACACTTTTGATGATGATCCTCTAGTAGTTGAAAGCAAGCATATGGCTTATTATGATCTTTACAAAAATAATGAGCGCTTATGTAGTGCAGTTACTAGAACAGAGGATGTAGATCAAAGAGAATATAAAATAATTAGCTTATGGGTTACTGAACCTCAGTATGATATTATTTTTGATGATATTTCTATTGGTGATAATATAGAAAAAGCCTTTCAGAAGTATGGAGAAAAAAAGGAAGCATATAAGGACGACTATTATACAAGATATGATTATAAGATAACAGATGATAAGTACATATATTATTTAGTTACAGATGACAATTTAATAGCTGAGATTTCAATTTGGTGGAGGTAAGTATGTATTCTGCAAATCATGAAGATAAAGAATTATTGTTTAAGGTGTAGTATCTTGAGGTGCTTATGAAAACAGTTGAAATATTTACAGACGGCGCCTGCTCGGGTAACCCGGAATATTTACAGACGGCGCCTGCTCGGGTAACCCGGGACCGGGCGGCTGGGGAGCTATACTGCGATATAAGGGCGTAGAAAAAGAATTAAGCGGCGGCGAGCCCGAAACAACAAACAATCGAATGGAGCTTACAGCTGTGATCAGTGCTCTTTCTGCTCTTAAAGAGCCGTGTGACGTACAGTTATACAGCGATTCAAAATACATTATCGATGCTGTGACCAAAGGCTGGGCAAAAAGCTGGAAGGCCAAAGGCTGGATAAAAGCCGATAAAAAGCCTGCACTTAACAGCGATCTGTGGGATACACTCCTGAGCCTGCTTGATAAACACACTGTAGAGTTTATCTGGGTTAAGGGTCACGCAGGCCACCCTGAAAATGAACGCTGTGATACACTCGCCGTTGAGCAGTCAAAGCTTTATGGTAAGGGATAAATCAATGGAAATGCGTTTTGTTTATGCTGATAATGCTGCAACTACAAGAATATCCGATGCAGCTTTTAACGCTATGCTGCCCTATCTTAAAGAAAAATTCGGTAATGCATCATCAGTTTACGGCTTGGGCAGAGAAAGCAAAAATGCTTTACTCCTCGCCAGAGAAAAAGCAGCTAAGGCGATCGGAGCAAATGTGCATGAGATCCTGTTCACAAGCGGAGGAACAGAAGCCGACAATCTTGCGATCAGAGGCTGTGCCCTGTTGGGAGAAAAGCTTGGAAAGAAGCATATAGTTACATCTGCGATAGAACACAGTGCTGTCCTCGACAGCTGCAGGGCTCTGGAAAAGGAAGGCTTTGAGGTTACTGTCGTTCACGTGAATCCGGAGGGATTTATTTCCGCTGATGCCATCTGTAAAGCTATAAAGCCTGACACACTCCTTGTAAGCATAATGACTGCAAACAATGAGATCGGCACTATTCAGCCGATAGCTGAAATAGGAAAGCTTTGTCGAGAGAGTGGTATTCTCTTTCATACCGATGCAGTTCAGGCTGTCGGCAATATGAAGATCGATGTAAAAGAAATGAATATCGATCTTATGTCTGTTTCGGGTCATAAGATACACGCACCAAAGGGTGTGGGCTGTCTGTATTGCAGAAAAGGAATTGAGCTCCCGAAACTCATTCACGGCGGTCATCAGGAGAGAAATAAGCGTGCAGGAACCGAAAACGTTGCTTTTATTGCAGCTTTCGGACAGGCAATCGAAGAAGCTGTGCTTGGCATAGAGAAAAACAGTCCGTATATAAAGAGCCTCCGAGACAGGCTTTATGATAAAATCAGTGACATTCCCGATATGAATGTGAACGGAAGTATGGAAAACAGACTTCCCGGAAATCTTAACCTCTCTTTCGGAGGTATCGAAGGAGAAAGCCTGATCCTATCACTTGATATGCATGGGATATGTGTATCATCGGGAGCAGCTTGTGCGAGCGGTTCGCTGGAGGCATCTCATGTACTGCGTGCTATCGGGCTTGATGACGAGAGAGCCAGAGGCTCTGTAAGGATAACTCTTAATGAAGAAAACTCTTTCGATGATGTTGACTATATAGCTTTTAAGCTCAGAGAAACAGTTGAGCGTTTGAGAAAGCTAAATCCAAACTGGAATTTCAGGTGAAAAAATGGATAAAAAGAAAGTTCTTGTTGCTATGAGCGGTGGTGTAGACAGCTCAGTTTCTGTAAAGCTTCTGCTTGACAACGGATATGATGTTTCAGGTGCGACTATGCACCTTTATTCTAACGATGATATTGGGCTCAAAAAAAGCAAGACCTGCTGTTCTCTTAACGATGTCGAGGACGCAAGGTATGTTGCTTTGAAGCTTGGGATAGATTTTCACGTTTTTAATTTTGATTTGGAGTTCAAAAAGTACGTTATCGATAATTTTGTTGATACATATCTTGCAGGCGGCACCCCTAACCCCTGCATTGAGTGTAATAAGCATCTGAAATTTGATAAGTTCCTTCAAAGAGCACGAATGCTGGGCTTTGATGATATTGCTACAGGTCATTATGTGACAAAGGAATATGATGAGGAGTCCGACCGCTGGCTTTTGAAGCGTTCTCCCGACAGAGCTAAGGATCAGAGCTATGTGCTCTATGCACTTACTCAGGAGCAGCTTGCTCATACACACTTTCCTGTCGGAGAAATGAACAAGGAGATAATACGCTCCATTGCTGTCGAAAATGATCTTATAAATGCATCTAAGCCTGACAGTCAGGACATTTGCTTTATTCCTGACGGTGATTATGCCCGTTTTATTATTAATAATTCATTTGAACCTGAGCATGGAGATATAATCTTAACAGACGGTACAAAGCTTGGTGAACATAACGGGCTTATTCATTATACAGTTGGCCAGAGAAAAGGTATCGGGGTATCTTATTTTGAGCCGCTTTATGTTGTTGAGAAGGATAGCATTAGGAACAGACTTATTTTAGGAACAAAGGACGAAATTTTCAAGACTGAACTTATCGCAGGAGATGTAAACTTTATCCCATTTGACAAGCTCACCGAGCCCCTTAAATGCACTGCTCAGACAAGATACCATCAAAGAGACGATGAGTGCGTTATAACTCCCCTGCCCGACGGCACAGTTCATGTAAGGTTCAGTGAACCTCATAAGGCTATATCAAAGGGTCAGGCTGTGGTATTCTATAACGGTGAATATGTGATAGGCGGCGGAACCATACTTTGAGTACGATCAGAGAGCTTAAACAAACAGAATACGCTGTTTTAGAAGACTTCCTGTATGAAGCGATATTTATTCCAAAAGGAGTCGAAGCACCTCCGAGAGAGATTATCTATCAGCCCGAGCTTCAGGTCTATATTGCGGAATTTGGCACCAAAAAGGGTGATATAGCCCTTGCCGCAGAAGAAAACGGCATAATAGTCGGTGCAGTATGGGTAAGGTTAATGAACGATTACGGCCATATCGATGATGAAACACCGTCCTTTGCTATATCCTTATATAAAGAATACAGGAATAAGGGCATCGGAACTGCCTTGATGAAAGAAATGCTCATAAGACTCAAAAAAGAAGGCTATAAGCAGGCATCACTTGCGGTTCAAAAGAAAAACTATGCTGTAAAAATGTATGAGAAGGTCGGTTTTGAGATTTATGATGAAAACGATGAAGAATACATAATGCTCTGTAAGCTATAACCGATAAAAACAGCCGATATACCGCAATAGGTATATCGGCTGTTTGTTTTATTCCTCTTCCTCAACGGGCATATTCTCCCAGTTGTGATAAACGTTCTGAACATCATCGTTGTCATCGAGTGCATCAAGAAGAAGTCCCATCTTCTTGATAGCATCCTCGTCTTCAATTGTTGTGTAGTTTGAAGGCACCTTTTCAGCCTCAGCGGAAACTACAGTGTAGCCCATACCCTCAAGAGCTTCTCTTACTGCGGTCACCTTGTTAGGGTCGCATACGAGCTGAGCCATATCCTCGTCGATGTTGAAGTCATCAGCACCTGCCTCAAAGCAGTCCTCCATGATCTTGTCTTCGTCAGCTCCGCCTGTCTCGATCACAACTGTACCCTGATCTGAGAACATGAACGATACACAGCCGGTAGTTCCGAGGTTTCCTCCGAACTTATCAAAGTAGTGACGAACATCGCCTGCAGTTCTGTTCTTGTTGTCAGTAAGGCACTCAACGATAACTGCTACGCCGCAGGGACCGTAGCCCTCATAAACCATTGTTTCGTAGTTGTTCTTGTCACCGTCGCCTGCTGCCTTCTTGATTATTCTCTCGATATTATCGTTAGGAACGTTATTAGCCTTAGCCTTTGCAATAGCATCACGAAGCTTGGCATTTCCGGCAGGATCAGGTCCTCCCTCTTTGACTATAACAGCGATCTCTCTGCCGATCTTTGTGAAGATCTTAGCTCTTGCAGCATCGGTCGCACCTTTTTTTCTCTTAATGTTTTCCCATTTTGAATGACCTGACATTTTTATTCACTCCTTAATTAAAAATACTACATCTATATTTCGAGATCATCACCAGTGATCTCCCAGGCTGAATCAAACAGTATTTCAAGCCTGTCCTGTTTTCCTGTAAGATACAGAAAGCCGAACAGACATTCAAGACCAGTTGCTATTCGATACTCACTTACAGTTGAATGCTTCGGAGCAGCTATTCCGCTTGTGTTTCTTCCACGCTTGAAAACATCAAGTTCTTTATCATCAAGCAGATCTTCATCAATCCACTTTCTCACAGCCTGAGCCTGATACTCAGCACAGACCTTTTTAACAGCCAGCTTATGAAGCTTATTTGCAGGCATATTCGCAAGCAGAATAAGCCTTGTTCTTACCATTTGTTCATACACGCTGTCACCCATAAAGGCAAGCGTCAGCGGAGAATACTGCATAGCATCTCTATCAGACATCGGCAGCAAAACTATTCCCCCTAGTGTACAAATTCAAACTCAAAATCGAAGATCGAAACTGTGTCGCCCTCCTGTATCCCCATTTGTTCAAGCTTGTCAATAATGCCGCTTGATCTGAGCACCTTCTGGAAATACTGAAGTGACGAATAGTCCTCCATATCAGCTGTTCTGAGGATATCCCACAGCCAATCAGCCTCAACAAAGTAGATACCATCCTCGACCGTAACTTCAAAATCTTTCTTTGATAGAAGCTTCTCATCAAGCTCCTCACGGGTAAGAGGCTGAGCCTCGAACCTTTTTACAGGCGGCAGCTTTTGCAGCTCATAATAAACAGCCTTTACAAGCTCCTGAGTGCCCTGTGTAGTAGCAGCAGATATTTCAAAGAAAGGAAGTCCTTGCTCGTCAATATAGGACTTAAAAACAGCTATCTGTTCCTCGGTAGCCATATCGCATTTGTTTGCTGCAACTATCATCGGTGCCTCAGCCAGATCATACGAGAAGTTTTCAAGCTCTTTTCTGATAGTCTCAAAATCCTCGATCGGATCTCTGCCCTCACTGCCTGAAACATCAACTATATGAACGATAAGGCGGCATCTTTCAACGTGTCTTAAAAACTCATGTCCCAGACCAATGCCCTCGCTTGCACCCTCTATTAGACCGGGTATATCAGCCATTACAAACGACTGACCTTCGTCTAATTTTACAACTCCGAGAACTGGAGTAAGGGTCGTGAAGTGATAGTTGGCGATCTTAGGCTTTGCCGCTGAAACTACAGAAATCAGTGTTGACTTTCCAACATTCGGGAAGCCTACAAGTCCTACATCGGCAATAAGCTTCAGTTCAAGCTGAACCTCATATTCATCGCCCTTGAAGCCCGGTTTTGCAAATCTCGGGATCTGACGGGTCGAGGTTGCAAAGTGAGCATTGCCCCTGCCCCCTTTACCGCCTTTAGCGATTATGACAGGCTCGTCACCCGACATATCGGCAAGTATCCTGCCCGTGTTATATTCCTTGACAACTGTTCCTCTCGGAACTTTAATTACAACATCAGGAGCGTTTTTACCAAAACAGTTCTTGCCTGAGCCATTCTGCCCCTTTTCAGCTGTATACTTTTTCTTATACCTGAAATCAATGAGGTTAGAGATATTGTCATCGACCTGGAAAACTATGTTTCCGCCTCTGCCGCCGTCACCGCCGTCAGGACCGCCTGCCGCTACATACTTTTCACGGTGGAACGATACCGCACCGTCGCCGCCATCACCAGCTTTAATATATATTTTAGCCTGATCGACAAACATTTGCATCCTCCTCTCAAATCAATCGTGAGTTTTATACTTATATTTTCCGTCCGATGTAAGCTTATCGAACTGTTTAAGGAGCTCGTCACGTTCGCTTGCAGAGAGTTTGGTCTCTGAATTCTGCTTTTTTTGCGAAGCGTTATTATTATGTCTTCCTGCATACAGATACGGGTCTTTCGCAGCTGCCTCATCACTCTCCGGCTCAAAAGAATTCTTAACAGGATACTCGACATTTTTAACAGGATCAACAGGTTGTGAATCCTTGTACTTTTGTGAGATCACAAAAGCTGAAAGCCCCATTATAAGTATAGCAATCCCCGCTGAACCTACATAAAACAAAACACTATTCAGTAAGGCAGGCGGATAGCACTCACGATACTGAACACTTGCATTATCCGATGAAGAAGTTATCGAATAAGCAGGAAATAGCTTATCTCTTTTAGTTTTGAAAAAAGAAAGCGTAACATCACTTCTGCCGTTAAAGCGAGACATTGCATCATAGTATGCAGACCCGACGATCATATCAAGGTATATACTCTCGTCATAATTCTTGACATGAATGTAATATACTGTACGACTGAACAAATTTCTTCTTGACCGATATGAACGAAAGCTCGTCTTCTTTTCAGTAACAACTGAACAGTTGTCAATATTCCTGTAAAAAGAAAGAGGCTCTTTCTTAACGAAATTAAAATAAATGAAAACTATCAGTGCTACCACAAGAATAACACCTGATAATACGAACAAAGACTTAGCAATTGACACATTTATCTTAGACGCTTCGTTTTTCATCATAGCTCCTTAAAGCAAAAACCCCAAGCAAATGCTCGGGGTCATACGTTTTGACTTATGCCTGTGGATAAACAGAAACCTTCTTGCGGTCCTTTCCAAGTCTTTCAAATCTTACAACACCGTCAGCAGTAGCGAACAAAGTATCATCTGAACCACGCTTAACGTTCTCGCCAGGATGAATATGTGTTCCTCTCTGTCTGACAAGAATGTTGCCTGCGAGAACGAACTGTCCGTCTGCTCTCTTGACACCAAGTCTCTTTGCCTCGGAATCACGGCCGTTCTTGGTAGAACCCATTCCCTTCTTATGTGCAAAAAACTGCATAGAGATCTTTATCATTATACTTACACCTCCGTAAAAGTGATATATCAGCCGTCAATCTCAATGACGCTGACCTTTACCGCCCCGGGAAACTGCTCACCTATAAAATACAGGTGCTCAAGGAGACCTAAAACAAGCTTATCGCCTGTTCCCTCGGCATCCTTCCCGAGCTTTAGTTTTATTTCATTATCTGAAACCTTAACATTTGCATCTTCTTTGAATGCATCAGTAACAAGGTTTGCCGTCAGCATAACAGCCGACGATACACTTGCACAGCAAATATCAAATCCTGATTCTGCTGTCATTGAATGCCCCGATACCGAAAAGCCCTTCAGCTTATTATCGGAAGCCTTAAAAAAATCAGCAATTATCATTATGCGTTGATAGCTTCGATAACTACCTTTGTGTAAGGCTGTCTGTGACCCATCTTTCTCTTCTCACCCTTCTTAGGCTTGTAAGTGAAAACTGTGATCTTCTTAGCCTTGCCGTTCTTGACAACCTTTGCGGATACTGTTGCACCGTCAACGTAGGGAGCACCTACCTTGATACCTGCGTCTGTACCAACTGCCATTACCTTATCGAAAGTAACTGTCTGGTCAGCCTCTGCATTCAGCTTCTCGATGAAGATCTCATCGCCTGCCTTTACCTGGTACTGCTTTCCGCCTGTTTCAATTACTGCGTACATCTTTATATGCACCTGCCTTTACTTGAACTCGCTGCGTACGGTGGCATAAATGCGCTTCGATACCGTAAACATGCGGCTAAATTATCATACCAT
>ONLC01000148.1 GCA_900318545.1 uncultured Eubacteriales bacterium | reverse complement strand
GCACTGCCGGGTTCGCCCTCTATCGCCACACCGTACCACGAGTTAGGATTCTCGATCGCACGCCAGCCTATCTCGGTAACGCTTGCAGGGATATAAATATAGGTAAGCCCCGAATCCTGAAAAGCATAATCACCGATCTTCTGCATACCGTCGGGCAGTCTAAGCTCTCTGAGGGCTGTACAGTCTTCAAATGCATCCTTGCCTATTTCCTTTGTGCCCTCATGGAGGGTGACCTCCGAAAGAGCTGTGCAGTCCTTAAAAGCACTTTCTCCGATGACCTCGACATTACCGGGGATATCAACACTTTTCACAGCGGTACAGCCGAAGAACGCTCCCTTGCCCAGTGCTTCAACACCCTTGCCGATCTTTATTTTTGCTGCCTTATCACAGTTTGCAAAGCTGAACTCTCCCAGCTCGCTTACGCTGTCGGGTATAACTATGCTTTCAAGAGCTGTTGTACCAAAAGCAGAATTACCTATAGATTCCACATATGCAGGCAGAGCTGCGGTCTTAAGAGCTGTACAATGATCGCACATATGGTCGTTTATCTGTATCAGAGTATCGGGGAAGGAGATAGATCTCAGCGAAGTATTATATGCAAAAGCACAGTCGCCCACATAGGTAAGGCTCGTTCCCGAAAGGTCAGCGTTTTTGATGTTCGTTCTTGCAAAAGCAGCCGTTCCGATAAAGTCAAGGGTGCTCGGGAACTTAACATAGGTAAGTGCAGTCATACCTGAAAAGGCATTCACGCAGATATAGGTCATACCCTCGGGCAGATAAAGCTCTGTGATATTATCATCTACCCATATTCCCCAGTAGTCTTTCTCGATGCTTGTTACCTTGTAGCCCTTTACCTCGGCAGGCACAGTTACCGCACCCGAAATGTTTCTGAACTCAATTAAAGCAACAGTGTCTGAGCCCGTCACCTTAAAGAACATTGTTCCGCTCTCATTCCAGAACGTATCTCCCACAGCGGCACTTGCCGTAACAAAGCTGTCCTTTACTGTTTCAACAACAGCAGGCGATGCAGCCGCTCCGAACACCAGCACCAGTGCACATACTGCACTCATGAACCTTCTTTTCATTTTACCTTCCTCCTTACAGATTATTTATCCTCCAGCTTTTTAAGTGCTCTCATCTCGTTTCGGTCAACTCTGATGACAGCATCTTTAATAACGGTTACATCGTCCTTCTTTACAGTTACCACATTGTCGGACTGGTCTATCTTCACCTTCAGCTTCCCTGTCAGGAGATTTACCTCCTCAACAACGCCCTTGCCCTCGGCACACTTGACTATAGCACCCACCTTAGGCGTATGCTTCAGAAGATCCTCATAGCTTTCCTGCTCGTACTTCAGGCAGCACATGAGCCTTCCGCAGGTGCCCGAGATCTTTGTAGGGTTAAGCGAAAGCCCCTGCTCCTTAGCCATTTTTATAGACACAGGCTGAAACTCTCCCAGAAACCTTGAACAGCAGAACGGCTGTCCGCAGATGCCAAGTCCTCCGAGCATTTTAGCTTCATCTCTCACACCTATCTGACGGAGCTCTATCCTCGTCCTGAATACAGATGCAAGGTCCTTTACAAGCTCTCTGAAATCGACCCTGTTCTCAGCCGTAAAGTAGAACAGAAGCTTATTGTTGTCAAACGTACACTCGCAGTCGATAAGGTTCATATTCAGCTTGTGATCCTTTATCTTCTGCTCACAGATAGCAAATGCGTCCTTCTCCTTCTGTCTGTTTTTTTCTATCGCTGCAAGGTCCTCCTCGGTGGCAGGTCTTATGATCTTCTTGATAGGGTTCGAGAAGCTCTCCTCGTCTATCTCCCTGTCAGCAAGCACTACCTCACCGCACTCAACACCTCTTGCAGTTTCGACAATTACCTTGTCGCCCACCCCGAGCTTATATCTGCCCGGGTCGAAATAGTATATCTTTCCCACGCTCTTAAAGCGTACTCCGATGATTTTAAGCATAATACTCTCCTTAAAATATATTCTATATAAACGGGGTCTCCCCTGCTTTACGATTCCTTCTCCTCGCTCAGGCTAAGCCTCTGAACAGCTTTTCTGTCAGGCCTTGCGATGTCAGCCTCAAACCAGAAGGTCGAGCCCTTGCCCTCCTCGGAGAACACTCCGTAGGCATAGCCGTGAAGCTTCAGTATCTGCTGGCAGATAGAAAGCCCGAGCCCTGTGCCAATAACATCACGCTTTACCTTTTCGTCACGGTAATAGCGGTCGAACACCTTAGGCAGAAGCTCCTTTGAGATCCCCCGTCCGTTGTCCTCGACCTCGATGCGTACTGTATTCTCCTTGTTTATCTGACGAACTCTTATTACCTTGTTCTCTCCGCTGTAGTTTACAGCGTTGTTTATAAAGTTGTATATCACCTGATCGAGCTTGTCGGGGTCAGCGAATATTTTCCTGTCCTCATCGGGGATATACTGAATGTCATAGCCGTCCTTCTCAACAAGGAGCTTGTACCTTGTCATGCAGTCCTCCAGCTTTTCAACCACCGATATCTCTCGCCTGTTAAGCTCGATATTGCCCGACTCCAGCTTTGAAAGCTCCAGCAGATTATTCACCAGTGCCGAAAGCCTGTCCGCCTCGTCAATGATTATCTGAACGTGCTCATTACGCTTTTCGGGGTTGTCGCCCGAAAGGTCTCTTATCATCTCGGCATAAGCCTTTACCATTGTAAGCGGAGTTCTCAGGTCATGCGATACGTTTGCGATAAGGTCCTTTCTCAGGTCTGATACCTTTCTTATCTCGTCCTTGGCATTGTTAAGCACCTTGGACAGCTCCTCGATCTCCAAGTAGCCCGTACCGTTGAAGTCAACGCTGTAGTCGCCCTCTCCGAACTTTTTGGCCGTATCGGTTATATCAACAATAGGCTTCGAGAGCCTTTTTGAAATAAAGATCGTAACTATAAACGCCAGCTCAAACAGTATTATCGTGATGTAGATAAGCTGCTCTCTGATGATGCTTACTGTTGCGTCTATCGGCTCGACCGAGCTTTCTATAAACAGGTATGCCTGCTCCTCGGCAGCATCTGTATAAACCTTGGTGCAGTAGAATATCTCACGGCTTTTGAAGCTTTCGTTGCGGGTTATTTTCGTTATGGTTCCATGCTTGTCGTTTTCGATCTCGTCTATAAGGTCGAAAAGATACCGTCCGTAGCCGTCACGAAGCTCCTTTGACAGGAACGAGAAGTTACCCATGTTATTCTCATACACAAGCGGATTTGCCATTTCGTCGGTGATGATGATACAAAGGTTGTTATCAAAGGCAAGCATACGGTTTACATCGTCCTGCTTGTCGGTGCCGTAGGCATCTATTATGTCGTTTGCAGCCTTGCTGATGTTTCGTATCTTTGCCGACTCATAGTACTTTTCAAGAAAGAAATACTGGAACAGCCATATAAGCAGCAGTATCAGTATAGTAAACACCATAAAGTATATCCACACATAGGCTCTTATTCCCATGCGTGACTTTATCTCTGCGTGCTTCAGCCTGCGTTTTTCCTGACGCTGACGCTTCTTCTCCTCCTTATCTGATCTTTTCAAACTTGTATCCCATTCCTCTCAGGGTTATGATAAGGTTTCTGTAGGGTCCTAAGCTGTTTCTGAGCATCTTGATATGAGTATCGACTGTACGGTCATCGCCGTAGAAGTCAAAGCCCCACACCTCTTCAAGAAGCTTTTCTCTTGAAAGGGCAATGTTCATATTCTTAACGAGATAAAACAGCAGGTCATACTCCTTAGGAGTCATAGCAACTCTTTCGCCGTCTATCTTTACCTCACGGGCTGTGAAGTTTATCTCAAGCCCCTTGTAGGTAATAACGTCCTCCTCGGGCTTGGAAGCATTCGCTCTTGCAAGCACCGCCTTGATACGAGCCATAAGCTCCTTAGGCGAGAAGGGCTTTACCACATAGTCGTCCACGCCTATCTCAAAGCCGAAGAGCTTATCATACTCCTCGCCCCTTGCCGAGAGCATAATAACGGGTATAGGCTTTATCTTCTTTATCTCCTTGCAGGCAGAATAGCCGTCAAGCCTTGGCATCATTATGTCCATAACTATGATGTCGAAGTCCTCTGCCCTTACCTTTTCCACTGCGTCCATGCCGTCCTCAGCCTGAACCACAGTGTAGCCCTCAAACTCTGCATACTCCTTTATGATAGCCCTTATCTTGGCTTCATCGTCAACTACAAGTATCTTTGCCATAAACTTTGTTCCTTTCTTTATATACTATGGAAAAATCCATTTACTGCATCGTGGAAGCCTGCCATTTCGTCATAGACTGCGTGGCCGAAGTCCTCGAAGAGCTTCAGCTCACAGCGAAGCCCCTCTGACAGCTCTGTGAAGCTTTCCCTTGTGAATATCCTGTCCTCAGCTCCTGCGAATACACAGGCAGGTGCTTTTATTTCACCAAGCCTGCTTCTGAGGTCAACCTCGGTAAGTGCTCCTGCAAGAACCGCAAAGCGTTCAAGCTCCTCTTCGCCGACTATCCTTGCCATACCGAGAATGCCTGCCTTGTTTGCCTCAAAGAACGAGGGCGTATATACATACTCTCCGAACGAGCGTACAAGGCTCTCCTTATCGCCTGCCTTAGCTGAGCTTACCCAAGCCTTAACTGCACCCTCAGAGCTTTCCGACAGGCTTGCCGCTGTTGAGCAGAGTGCTAAGCTCCGTACAAGGTCGGGTCGGCTCAGTGCCAACAGCAGTGCTATTATTCCCCCCTGTGATACGCCTATAATATCAGAATTTTTAATTCCGAGCCTATCAAGCACTGCGGCTGTGTCCTCAGCCATATCGGTAAGGGAGTATTCATCGGGGAGCTGCTTTCTGCGGTCAAGAAGGATAACATCTCTGTCCTTGGCGTAGCAGTCATAGGCCTTGGCGACCATGTCAGCAAAGGTCATAACGCTTATTAAGCTCAGCCCCGGGATAACGGCAAGGGGCTGTGCACCCTCTTTCCCGAAGCGGAAATAGTCGGTTTCAAAACCGTTTGTTTTAACTGTCTGTATCATCAGCTTTTATCCTTTATTATAAACATCAGTACTGCAAAATAGTGGAAGATGCTTCCTGCTATTGTGAACAGGTGCCAGATCGAATGAAAGTACCTTTTCTTCTTGTGAACGTAGAAGACTATGCCTACAGTGTAGAACAGTCCGCCTATGAGGATAAACCACAGCGACAGTGCGTTCACCTTATCGAGCATAGGCTTTACAGCGAAGATTATCGCCCAGCCCATAAGAATATAGCAGACTACTGAGGGCTTTCTGAACCTTTCGAGATCAATAGACGTAAACACTATCCCGACAGCAGCTGCCGCCCATATTATCCCGAAGAGCACCCAGCCGAGAGCACCTCTCAGCGGAACGAGGGTAATAGGAGTATAGGTGCCTGCTATCAGAAAGAAGATGGTATTGTGATCCATTATTCTGAAAAACTTTTTTGCAGTCGGGTTAGTGATCGCATGATAGAGGGTAGACATAGTATAGAGTATAATAAGCGAAGCCCCGAAGATAGAGCAGCTTACAACTCCCCATGCATTGGAGTAGACCGCAGCACAAACTATGAGCACGACCGTACCTGCAATGGACAGTCCTCCGCCTATTCCGTGGGTGACTGAGTTAAAAATCTCCTCACCCATGGTATACCGTTTGTTTATTGCATTCTGAGTCAATAACAGCACTCCCTTTCATAGTTATACAGTATAATATTAACACTTTTTTACTATTCTGTCAAGGTGGCAGGGAAAACCCTGCACCGCCATCGCGAC
>ONLC01000031.1 GCA_900318545.1 uncultured Eubacteriales bacterium | reverse complement strand
CGGAAATGGAGTTGTAAACACGCTTGACATCGTTAAGCTGAAGAGACACCTAATCAAGGTTGAGCCACTCAAAGGCTACGCTCTTGACTGTGCAAACACTGACGGTAACGATACAGTCAACACACTTGATATTGTTAAGCTCAAAAGGCATTTGATCAACGTAGAGACGCTGTGGTAAAAAGGCTATACCCCATTTGTAAAGTCGGATGATCCCACAGAAGACTTTTTACTGACCATCAACTAAAACATACAAATAACAGCTGATCAAAGCACCGCGATGATATCAACATCGGGGTGCTTTTCTTTATAATGTAAAATGCGGCACACCCACACAAAGCAGGTATGCCGCAAGCTGTTACTTATTCAGATACATCACCGTCGTTCCCGACATACCGCCCTTCATAGGCAGCAGCCAGCCGCTTTCACAGAGGTTCTGCATTATCTGCTCTGTCTCACGGTAGGTGAGCAGCTGTGCGATCTTGCTTACATAATCAGCAAGATGTGCAGGAGCGTGATCGAGGAGTACTCTCCTGATGTTGTCGGTGCGTGAGAGAATGTCCGCACATATATCTTCACTGATACCAAGTATCATATCGTTCAGCGCATCTCCCTGCTTTTGGGTCATGCAGGGGAAGTTGGGCTTTAAGCCGTCCTCGGTCTTTATGGCAAGCCCTATCTCTATCAGCTCGGAGCAGACCAGCTTTTCGTTATCAGTCTGCGGCTGACGTGAAAGAAGTGTGCAGAGCATATCAGCTCTTGTGTCTGTTACTTTCGGGTGCAGCCTGTCTCCGTTTATAAGCACGTCCCAGAAAAGTATCATGCCGTCTTTGGTCTGTCTGCCGGAGGTACCTACGCTGTAGGGATCGCTTACAGACTTCTCTACAAAGAAGCGGAAGCATTTCTCGCCGAACACATCTGTCGGGAAATCAAGGGGCTGTTCGCCATAAGCCATATCGATATACGCTAGGTGCAGTATAAGAGATGTAAGCATCCATTTGAGCGTGTTATCAGGTGCATCGCTGCCGTAGAAGCCGAGGGAGCGAACATCTTCAAGCATTTCATCAATTGTCTGTGCTATCTGCGTTGAAATATCTTCAATGGATGTCATGTTTGCCCTTTCTATCTCGGCGAAAATATCGTTTGTGATGATCGGCACATTGGTCTGATAAAAGCCGTTTTTCACATTCAGCAGACCGCATTCAGTCAGCTTTTTCAGTTCGTCCTCAAGATACGCCGTGGGCACGCCCAGCTGCAGGGCTATCTGCTCCTCGGTCTGCTTATCAAAATAGCAGCACATCAGTATGTTCTGCCCGAGCTTGTCGTCAAATTTGCCGTTATAATTATTGTTCGTTCCCCAGAACGCCATTGACAGCTCAACGGGGTCATAGCTTAGCTTTCCAAAATTTCTTTCCATAACAGTACCCTCCCTGATTTTCTTTCGTGACTGAAAGAGGAGATATTTGACCATACTCTGCGTGATACCGAAATACTCGGAGATCTCCCTCACCGACATTCCGTCAACGTAATATGCCACCATAGCCTTTCGGTAGTTAGAGTTTAATAGCGACAGCTCTCTTGTTATAAGCCTTAGCTGCTCGTTCTCCTGAGCCTGCTCTTCAAGCGCCTCCCAGCTGCCGTCGGAGATAGTGTCGTCAAGCTCGGCGGTCTCACGGCGGCTGCGGTACCAGCCCTTGAGGATATTATCAGCAGTACGCCACACAAAGGCATAGAAGGCTTTTTCGTTTGCAAAGCACTGCTCGCCCTTGCAGCTTATGAGCATTATCTCCTGCGCCAGATCCTCGGCATCGTGGTACGAGCCTGTACGTGAAAGGCAGTATCGAAACATTGACTTTGACATCATCTCTATCTGCTCACGGTATTCTTCGGCGGTCAAATCGTTCACCTCTTTCGTTGTTTCTCAGAAGCTTCTGTCTGTATAATGCAGAAGTTCGGAGTTGGTTAGGGGATTCCAAATTTTTTTTGAAATAATTATAGCACAATCGCTTCGGTTTGACAATATATGACCGACTTTCATAAAGATGATGATTGGGACAGAAAAAACGACCGAAAAGAGTGAAATGTTTTTCCTTGATCTTATCTGCGGTAAGGATTGATTTTTCTGTAAAAAAGTGCTATACTTATCTGGGAGTGATTTTAATGTATACAATGAAAAGAGATGTTGAGTGCAGCGAGATCGGTGCAAACGGTACTGTAAGGAACAGCTCTATCCTTGATTATTTGCAGGATTGTGCGTTTTTGCATCTTGACAGCCACCCTGTTATGTCTCCGTATTTTGAGCGTGAAAATGTATGTATGTTTCTTGTATCAAGGCAGACAGAGATAATCCGAAGGCCTGAATTTCATGAGCATCTTACAATCAAGACCTGGACTTGTGAGCTTAAAAGAATGTACGGCTTTCGTAATACCCTTATCTATGATGAATATGGAGATGTTCTTGTAAAGAACTATGAGTCAGGAGCGTTTATGGATATGCAGACTCAGCGTCCTATCAAAGCACCGCTGGAGCTTATCGAGAAGGTACCTTTATATCCGAAGGCTGATATGGACTATTCTTCAAGGAAAATTTCCGTTCCCGATATCCGCCCTGAAATTTATCCCGATATAAATATTCTTAAATGCTATATCGATATGAACAGGCACGTTAATAATGCGAGATACCTTGATATAACCGATGAGTTTGTGGATAATTATGACTCTGTAAAGCAGATCAGAGTTGAGTATAAAGCCCCGATAAGGCTCGACAGCAGGATCCATGCTGAGGTCATCAGAGAGGGACGCTCGGTTTATGTCAGCTTGTGCGGGGATCGAGTTTACTGTGTTGTTGAATATCTCAGTTAAAACATATAAAAATACTAGGAAATATTTGTTTATTATGCTGAATTGCCTGTTATCCTATTGACATAGTAGGAATACTGTGATATATTATAACTGTAATAATTATTAAACGGAGGTAATCACTATGGCAAAAGTTTATAAAAATGTATCAGAGCTGGTCGGAGGCACACCTGTGCTGCAGGCATCAAGATTTGCGGAGAGTGTAGAGGCTAAGGCTGATATACTTGTAAAGCTTGAGCTTTTCAACCCGGCCGGAAGCGTAAAGGACAGAGTTGCTGCTGCAATGATCGAGGATGCAGAAACTAAGGGTGTATTAAAGCCCGGTGCAACTATCATTGAGCCTACATCAGGCAACACAGGAATAGGACTTGCATCTATCGGAGTATCAAAGGGCTATAAGGTTATTCTTACTATGCCTGAAACAATGAGCGTTGAGAGAAGAAATCTGCTTAAAGCTTACGGTGCTGAAATAGTTCTGACAGAAGGCTCAAAGGGTATGAAGGGTGCTATAGCAAAGGCTGATGAGCTCAAGGAGCAGATCGAGGGTGCAGTTATACTCGGACAGTTTGTAAACCCTGCAAACCCTGCTATACACCTTGCAACTACAGGTCCTGAGATCTGGAATGATACTGATGGAAAGGTCGATATCTTTATTGCAGGCGTCGGAACAGGCGGAACTGTAACAGGAGTAGGTCAGTATCTGAAATCACAGAATCCTGATGTTAAGGTATATGCTGTTGAGCCAGCATCATCGCCTGTTCTTTCTGAGGGCAAGTCGGGAGCACATAAGATTCAGGGTATAGGTGCAGGCTTTGTTCCTGAGGTGCTTGATACAAATGTTTATGACGGTGTTATCAAGGTAGAGAATGAGAATGCTTTCTTTGCAGGAAACAAGTTTGCAAAAACAGAGGGTGTGCTTGTAGGCATCTCCTCGGGAGCTGCACTTTATGCAGCAGCTGAGCTTGCAAAGCTTCCTGAGAACGAGGGAAAGGTAATTGTTGCACTTCTTCCGGATACGGGGGAGAGATACCTTTCTACAGCACTTTTTGATTGATCTGAAATAATTAAGAAGGTCAGCTTTTGTTGGAGCTGACCTTCTTTCTATTCATCGTATTCATCATAGTATTCAAAGCTGTAGTCATCATACAGCTCACCAAGGTATTCGGTAAAGTTTTCTTCCAGTTTTTCAAAGTCGATTTCAATTCCGTTTTCAGGTTCATTGTCCTCATCATAAAAATCATCAAGGTCGTCCTCTTCGACATCAAAAGCACTCACACCGAAGCATACACGCTTACGGTTCTCATCTGCAACAGCATTAAGCGGAATAAACTCATCATACTGTGAGACCATAGTGCTTAATACAGACTGTACCTGCTTCTGGACAACAGCTGCATCGGCACCGACGGGAACATCAATGCAGTAATATACAGCTGTATTATCGCTGTCAGTAAACTCACTGAGCTTTTGCGGCAGCTGATAAATGTCATCTAAGCGTTCTGCATTATTGCAGATATAGCATAGCTTGGTGCTTGTACATTTGATATCGGACTCGTCAGAGTGATCCCATGGATAATCTCCAAGCTCCTTTACAGAATCGGGAACATTAAAGTATGCATAAGCTGCCTCTTTATCTCCGTAGTCCATCATTATATCAACGTGATACCAGTCACCGTCAATGTTCACCTGATTCCATGCATGCTCACCGTTTTCGGTCGAGTGAACTACAGTACATTCAATATCAAGTGCGTCCATAAACAGCTTGAAGGTAGTAGCATCGCCAACGCAAATCACTGAATGATCGTGGAAAAATCCGTAAGGCGAAGCAGAATCATCACTGTCGCTGTCTGTAATAGCATTCAGTGAGCTTTCATCAAATCTTGTGTTTAAGAAGATGTAATCATAAACAGCCTTTTCTTTTTCATAGTCGCTCATATCTTCATCAATGATCTCATTAATGGCACCTTTAAGACCTTTATAAATGAACAGATCCTTATCATTCAGCTCTGAGCTGTCACCGCTCTTATATGCCTTGATTACGGCAGTGTCATCATAGATTTCGTGAATGTCATAATCGTATTCTATCTCATCATCACTCAGATTGTTTACATTATCGGATAAGCTCTCTATTTTAGCGGTGAGCTTATCTATTTTCTTTTCTAAAGCAGCTATCTCGCTGCTGTTATCAACTGCTTTATCCGAGCAGCTGCAGCAAATAGTCATAGCCGCTAAAGCAGATATAATTCTTGTTGTATATTTTTTCACACGCAAGCGTGTCACCTCTTACTAATTTCCGATTTTTTCTTTGATGCTCTCTGCATTATCCGATACTATCAGCACCCAATAGCCGTTTACTTCAAATATCAGCGCTGCTTCCAGCTTTGGCATTTCCGAAGGCTTATAGTTTTCAAACTGAGTTTTCCTGTTCTGAAGCCTGCCCTCCAATGCCTTCTGAGCAGAGGTACCGTCCTTTAATTTAAGTATTGACAGCTCATCAGCAGAGCCGTTATCACCGTAGGCGATAGCACCGTCCTCGATAGTATCATATTCAATCCCGTATAATTTCTTTACATTTGATCTGAAAACATCGTCAGCGTAATAAGCCTTCTGAGTCATGCTTTCCTCAGCAGCTGTATCAATTAGCTTATCTGCTGTTATGTTGTTTACAGCTGAGGCTGAGCTCTCAGCAGATGATGTGCTGTCAGCCTTGGAATTGCTTTCGGCACAAGCTGAAACAGCTGTACAAAGCATTAAGGACAACAATACACATAGTATTTTTCGTTTCATAGCTTTCCCTTTCCGTATATCTATAAATATAGAATGACAGTAAGAACATTATATCACTATAGGTTCCTACTGTCAATGATGGATAGTTAAATAATTTTATTATATATCCGACTATTTTTATACATATTCATTACCAGGGCTTAACTGTCCCGACTATTTCAGAAATGTTTGAAATGTTATTATCAATGCAGTACTTTTCAAGCCCTTCTATCACCTTTACAGGTGTATAGGGATCAGCAAAAATCGCAGCACCTATCTGAACAGCACTTGCACCTGCCATCATTATTTCTACAGCGTCTTCCCATGTGGCAATACCGCCCATACCCATTATCGGTATCTTGACTGCATTAGCTGCCTGCCATACCATTCTGACAGCTACAGGGAACACTGCAGGGCCTGACAATCCTCCCACATTGTTTTTGAGTATCGGCCTGCCTGTTTTGATGTCTATCCTCATTCCAAGCAAAGTATTGATTAAAGAAACCGCATCTGCGCCGTTTGCTTCAACGCTTTTAGCGATCTCAGTAATGCTTGTAACGTTAGGGGAGAGCTTAACCATAAGCGGCTTTTTAGTTGCCTCTCTTACGGCCTTGGTAACAGCACCTGCTACATTGCAGTCTGTTCCGAAGGCAGCACCACCTTGCTTAACATTCGGGCAGGAGATATTTAGCTCTATCATCTCAACATCAGTTTCATCGACCTTTGCAGCAAGCTCTGCACATTCCTCAACAGTTGAGCCTGCAATATTTGCGATGACTACTATATCGCTCTTTCTGAGGTTAGGCAGCTCATAGCTTATGAACTTATCAACTCCGCCGTTCTGGAGCCCTACAGAATTGAGCATACCGCTCGGAGTTTCCGCAACTCTGGGACCCGGATTTCCCTCTCTTCTGTGGAGAGTAGTACCCTTTACTGAAATACCTCCCAGCTCTGACAAAGGATATAAGCTTTCATACTCTCTTCCGTAACCGTATGTACCGCTGGCTGGTATAACAGGGTTTTTGAATCTCACACCGCAGAACTCGGTTTCAAGTCTTTTACTCATTCAAAAACCACCTCCTTGCTGTCAAATACGGGACCGTCCTTGCAAACGTGGGAGTTAAACTCTTCTCCGTTCTTAACTGTTTTGCAAACGCATACAAGACAAGCACCTACTCCGCAGGCCATTCTCTGCTCAAGAGATACCTGACATTCTATTCCGTATTCCTTACACATAGCAGTAATATTTTTAAGCATTACCATAGGTCCGCACGAATACACGATATCGGGCTTTGCTGTCTCTATCTCAGCTCTGAGGGCATCGGTCACAAAGCCTTTCATTCCTGCTGAGCCGTCATCGGTACAAAGAACCGTTTTTCCTCCTACAGCCTTAAAATCGTCCTGCAAAATAACAGCAGCCATATTTCTGAAGCCGGAGATCACAACGGCGTTTTCGCCGTATTTTTTTGCTATGGAGAGCATCGGAGGAGTTCCGATACCGCCGCCTACACAGATAGCTTTCTTGCCCTTTTCAAGCACCTTGAAGCCGTTTCCCAAGGGAGCTATGAGGTCAATACTGTCACCCTTATTAAGTCCTGCAAGCTTTTCAGTTCCTTTACCTCTGATCTCAAAAACCAGTCTGATAGTACCTTTCTCTTTATTGATATCACAGATCGAGATAGGTCTTCTAAGGAAGAATCCCTCAGCGGCAGCCTGAACGAACTGACCCGGCTCTGCAATAGCAGCTGCCTCTGGACATAATATTTCAAAATCAAAGATACCTTTAGCAAGATTATTCTTTTCAATGATCTGATACTTGCCCTGTTTATACATCTTATCACTCCTGTCTGATGATCTTTATATTATTATATCTCAAATAGGAGTGAATGTCAAGGAAATATGGAAGTGCCTTTGCTCAGCTCATTCAGACATGAACGCTTCTGCAACAGCATAAATAAACCTGCTGTTCGACGGCTTAAAAGATGAGGTGAGAGCGTACAGTCCGAAATACTTTATAAGCTCAGCTTCAGGTATCTTTCCCCACGAGTTATTAACCACAGTTCTGATACTCCTCTCAACCGATCCGATTGACACATTATACTTTTTTGCGATCAGCGGATAAATCGATTTAGTCAGGCATAGGTTTTCGTTCTGATTGGATATTATCAGCTCAACTGCATCGATCAGATATTTATACCCAATATAGTTTGGTGCAACGCAAAGCTCTTTAAGTACTGTTCTTATGCTTGCATTTTCGGAAACAGTGTTTCTTTTCTTTGTTTTACCTGTGGCGATATCCTGTAGTATCAGTTTGCAGATATCCTCAGCTGAGGAAGAGTGAGAAATGATCCTGTCAATATGTTCAGCAGGCAGATCAATGTCGCTTATTTTGTCCTCTGCTGAATACATCAATGTATAAGCATGGTCGTAATTACTGTTGATATGCTTTAACAGAGATCTTCTCTCCTTTACTCCCTGCTCAATTAAGAGAATATCAGGGCAGCACGCTGAGTATTTACTCAAAAGCATGAAAGGATCATCGCTTGTAGTGAATACGGTTAAGCCCTTTCTTTCCAATGCAGTTTTAAGTCCCAGTTTTTCGTTTACAATGTTATCGATCAGAATTGTTGTCATATACAATCATACTCCATATAATACAATAAAAATAGTGCTTTCAATTGAAAGCACTATAATTATACAATCTAATTTCGCTAATTTCAATATAATCCGAAATGTTTTAACAGAAAATACATAATATTTTTAATTCTTGCAGAACGCCAAAAATAGCGTTAATATTTTATTAATTATTAGAGCCGTTATTTGTCGGTTCGTTCATGATAATTGTCTGTTTTTGTCGAAAAAACCGCTAATAACGGATAACTAATTATTAAGATAACAGCTTTAAGTTCAAAATTACCCTATGAACTCTACTTTTCCTGAGTTTCTGGCTTTCTCCATAACCTCATTGAAATCATTACAAAGCTTTGAATACTTCAGCTTTTTATCAATGATTATCGCACCGCAGCGCATGGAAACTGCAACCTCTCCGCCGCTGTATGAAGTCTTTTCACCGTTATGGATTATGACCTTCTCAGCTATGGACATTACATATTCCTTATCAAAGCTTTCGGTGATCATAACGAACTCATCTCCGCCCATTCTCAGGCAGAGCATATTTTCATCGGCTGCTTCATTGATGCGTCTGAACGCTTCGATCAGCACCATATCACCGGCTTTATTGCCAAGCTCATTATTAATTACCATAAGGTTCTGAACATCAAAGCAAAGTACATAGGTACCTGACTGTGATCTTAAATAGTCATAGAATTCGCTTACATCAAACTTTTTATTATTCATAATAACATCTCCTTCAAGGTATTCCGGATTGAGCCTAGGGTAAAGAATGGCGTTTCCCTTCCACTCCTTTTTGAAGCGGGAAGGGGAGATGCCCCATACGTTTGTAAAGGCTCTTGTAAACACCTCATGAGAGTTATAGCCGTACTTCATCGCAGCATCAAGCACAGAAATGTCATTCTGGAGCATATCCTTTCCTGCAAGAGTTATTCTTCTCTTTGTAATATACTCTTTGATGCTGAGATGTGTACAGTATTTCCACGTTTTCTGTAATGATGACAGCGAGCAATAGCAATTAGAAGCAATATCATTCTGAGAGAAATCCTCAGTAAGATGTGCTTCAATATAATCGAGTGCTGTCACAAACAGAATAAAGCTGTTCTCATAAACTCTCATAAGTATCTCCTGATAAGTAACGTTACTATGATAATACTATAACATATTTATAATGAGATTTCTTGATTTTTTGAGTAAAATGCATAAGCACCCGTCCGGCTTCTGAACGGGTATCTTAGTATATTATTCGGGAAGTGCTATCTTGGGCAGGAATGAAATGATATCCTCCTTCATTCTGATGACCTCACGCCTTGCAGCTTTAGCAAAGTCTTTCTCGTCGCAGTCCTTCTCCTTCTTGTAGGCACACATAACACCTCTTGAAGAGTTTACTATAGCTCCGAGCCCGTTCTTATCAAACGCATGAGAAACACCCTCGGCACCGCCGCCCTGAGCACCGTATCCGGGCACAAGGAAGAAGGTATGCGGCAAAGCTGCACGCATTTCAGTAAGCTGTTCGGGATAGGTTGCACCTACAACTGCACCCACACCTGAGTAGCCATACTTGCCCATTACATTTTTGCCCCAGCGTTCGCACATATCACCGACGGTGGCATAAACGGTTTTGTTGCCGATCATAAGGTCCTGAAGCTCTCCGCTTGACTTATTAGATGTTTTTACAAGCACATAGATACCCTTATCATACTTTTTGCACATTTCAAGCAAAGGATCAATTCCGTCAGAGCCAAGATATCCGTTTACGGTAAGCGCATCAGCACCGAAGGCTTCAACGCTCTCGCCTCCGATATCAGTTAATCCGAGGTGTGCAGCGGCATAGGCCTCCATTGTAGCGCCTATATCATTACGTTTTCCGTCAGTGATGACAAACATTCCTTTTTCTTTAGCATACTGTATTGTCTTGTAAAGGGTTTTAACGCCCTCATATCCATACATCTCATAATATGCAGCCTGAGGCTTTATAGCCGGGCAGATATCATGAATTTCGTCTATGATTTCCTTATTAAATTGCAGAATTGCTCTGGCGGCACCTTTTAGTGTCTTGCCATACTTCTTGAATTTCTTAGCCTTGATATACTCGGGTACATAATCAAGCTTCGGGTCAAGTCCTACTACCGAAGGATTCTGCGTTTTAACTATGTTTTCTATAAGTCTGTCAAAAGCCATTGTTATACCTCTTTCTGATGATTATAGCTGATATACCAGCTTTCCGCCGCATATCGTATATAGATTTTTGCCTTTGAGCTTTTCGCCCTTAAAAACAGTATTCTTGCTCTTGGAATTAAGCTCAGAGGGGATTACCTCCCATTCGAGATCAGGGTCAAATATACACAGATCAGCCGTCTGTCCGACTTCGATTTTAACGGGATCAATGCCCATTATCCTTCGTGGATTAATTGACATGATCTGAGCGATTTTTGAGAGATCGGCCTTTCCTGTATGATAAAGCTTTGTCAGTGTGGCAGCAAGGGAAGTCTCAAGTCCTACTATGCCGTTCGGAGCTTTTTCAAAATCAGCCTTTTCCTCAGCTGAATGAGGAGCGTGGTCTGTGATAATACAGTCAATTGTTCCGTCAAGAACCGCTTCTAAAACTGCCTGCCTGTCGTCCTCTGTTCTGAGCGGAGGAGACATCCTGAAATCAGCATCTCTGGCAAGGAGCTTTTCGTCAGTGAAATAGAAGTAGTGCGGAGCTGTTTCGCAGGTTACCTTTACACCGTCTTTTTTAGCAGCACGAATTATATTCACGCTTCCTCTTGTAGATACATGGCAGATGTGTATACGTGCATCACAGCTCATAGCAAGGCATATCTCACGGGCAGTAATATAGTCCTCAGAGGCTCTGTCCATGCCCTTTACGCCAAGCTGCTCTGATATTTTGCCTTTATTCATTATACCGCCGTTAATGATTTTCAGATCCTCACAGTGTGAAGCTACCAGCAGTCCGTTTTTATTGGTCTTTTCAATAGCCTGACGCATTATTTCAGCATTTTCAACAGGTCTGCCGTCATCAGAGATCATTTTGACTCCTGCAGCGATCAGCTCTTCATAATCGCAAAGCTCCTCTCCCTGCATACCCTTTGTAACGCAGGCAATAGGGTAGATATTAATGCCTGTCTGTCTTGCCTTGTCGATAATATAGCCTACTTTCTCGGCGTTATCTATCGGGGGCTTTGTATTGGGCATACAAGCTACACCTGTAAAGCCGCCTGCCTTTGCGGCATTGGCACCGCTTATCAGATCCTCTTTATAGGTCAGTCCCGGGTCACGGAAATGAACGTGCATATCGAACAGCCCGGGCAGAACACAAAGTCTGCCCTTGCCGTCGATCACTCGGCTGAATTCAGCATCTGACCTTCCGATCTTTTTGATGACCCCTCCGGATATCTCGATGTCTGTTACTTCATCAAGTCCGACCTGCGGATCACAAACATAAACGTTCTTTAACAGTAATTCCATAAGCTATCAGGCTGTAATAGCCTTCCTCCGTTCTATTTAGTTATGACCGCTGTAGAACGACTCACCGTAGTTCTCTCTGTCACAGCTGTAAACAAGCTCAGTATTTTCGATAATAAACTTACAGCTTGCTTTTTTCTCCTCATCCTTGATATCTTCATTGTCTTTGTCAGGAAGCTCAAGGTTCTTATAAGAGATAGTCGAGAAATATCCGAGCTTTGTACCAAGGTCATAAGACTTATCTAATTTGTTGGGCTTAAAAAGGATCTGTATCTTATGGTTATCCTCATCTATCTTGAACCAGCCCTCAGCAATTGTGTGAGTGTCTTTTCCTTTTTTGTTTACCTCTGTCATCTTAAAAGCACCGGTCTTATCCATCGCAAACCTGATACCGTTTTCTTCATCAAGCCATGAACCGTAAATAAGCTCTCTTGAATCACCCGATTTAGAAGGCTGACTGAAAATATAAGTACATACAAAGATAGCCGCTATAGCTATGATCAGAAAGACTATACCCAGTATTGTAGATATGATCTTTTTAGCAAGACTTGGTTTCTTCATTGTAATTACCGCCTTTCAATTACTTTTTTATCTCGAGGATAGCACCTCTGTTGCCTGATGTTACAAGCGAAGCATATCTTGCAAGATAGCCTGTAGTTATCTTCGGCTCTCTTGGCTTCCAGTTTTTGCGTCTTTCAGCAAGGTCCTCATCGGAAACCTTAAGCTCAATGCTGCAATTGTCGATATCTATAGCGATTGTATCGCCTTCCTCAACAAGTGCGATAGGTCCGCCTACAGCAGCCTCAGGTGAAACGTGACCGATAGATGCGCCCTTTGTAGCGCCGCTGAAGCGTCCGTCAGTAATTAGTGCAACTGTAGAGCCAAGACCCATTCCTGCGATAGCAGATGTAGGATTAAGCATTTCTCTCATTCCGGGGCCGCCCTTAGGTCCTTCGTATCTGATGACTACAACATCACCTTCAACTATCTTACCGCCTCTGATAGCAGCAATAGCCTCTTCCTCGCTGTCAAATACTCTTGCAGGACCCTCGTGCTTAAGCATTTCAGGTGCAACTGCTGATCTCTT
>ONLC01000132.1 GCA_900318545.1 uncultured Eubacteriales bacterium | reverse complement strand
AGACGAATACTACGCCGATGACCTCTATATGCTCGAGGACATTATCGGATAAGAAAAACAACAAGAGTACTCTTTTTCGGGTAATAGGTTATAGTTTAAGGCTCCGAATTTTCGGAGCCTTGAGCTTGTTGCAAAAGTCCTTTTAAACGGGGTCTGGGGCGTAGCCCCAGTGGGGCAAAGGGGCGAAGCCCCTCTCTCCTCTTTCCCAGCCGAGGCTGTCTGTACGAATGTACAGACCTGACGAGGCTAAGCTCCGCACTACCTATCTCTGCGTTCAAGGCAGGAAAAGTCCAAACAAAAGAACGTCGCGATGATGGTGCAGGGTTTTCCCTGCCACGCCGAGGGCTGATTCTGCACTTTTTTGAGTTTATCGACAGACTGAAGGCTCCGAAAAATCGGAGCCTTCATTATTAACTATAACCTATTACCCGAAAAAGAGTACTCTTGTTGTTTTTCTTATCCGATAATGTCCTCGAGCATATAGAGGTCATCGGCGTAGAATTCGTCTTCACCGTGAACAAGCTTCCATGTGTATATTTTGTCGGCAGGCTGTTCGGTCTTGTCTCCGATTTTCAGCCCGAGAGCAGGCACATCAGCATTTACTACCTCGCCCGAGCCGTCGGGATACAGCCTGAGGTACGGATATGCTTCAAGGTCCTCCTCGTCCTCGTCTGCATAGCTTATCGCATAGCCTGCACAGAGCTCACAGCTGTCGGCATGAGCCTTGTAGAACTCAAATATACGGGCAAAACGCTCTGCGTGCTTTTTCTCGTCATTGTCACTTGATCTCGCTGAGCTCCTCCTCTGAAAGCTCGGTTATCGGGCGGAAAAACTCTTTATCCGCACCGGGCAGTGCAATAATCGGCTGCATGAAAACAACATCCTCGTCCTCGGCAGGGCTGTCAAACGGTTCCCACTTTACACGGCAGAAGCCCTTGTCCGCATAAACAATACCACAGTTGAAGTCAAGCCCCTCATCGGGGAGACCGTCACCGTAAAGTGCATAGTTTGCCACTTGCCTGAGAAAGCTCTGTGCAGATCCGAAGGCTTCCTCGGAAACAGCAGGAATAAACAGCTCTCTCTGACCGCAGCTTTCAAGACCGCCTGCCACAAGGTCATAGCAGCCCTCCTTGAAAGCGGATTGATATATCCAGACACGGTAGAAATACGAATTGTAGGGAACGCTCTCGCCCTCCGCTTCAAGCTTTACCCACTTGTGAGAGTATACCCTCGAATTGACAAGGTCAAGCACCGCACCCGAGCTGCTGCTGACCGCACCGAGAATGTCGATCATAAGCTTCAGCCTTACATGATTCGACTTGCCGCCCTGAACAGTTATAATGCACGAAGCCTCGCTCTCTGCGAGCTTATCCATAGTACCCTCGGGCAGATAATGCGACTGCTTGAACGCAGACACATCTATAGGATCTCTTAGCATCAGCCTTATCTCATAGCTGTCGCTATTGTGTTTTTTTGCCGTGATGATGATTACCTGTTCCTCATCGCTGCCCCTGAAAAGCATAACCTCATCAAAGCGGCTGCCGTCTGTCAGCATAGCGTGAATACTGTCAATGTCGGGCAGATCGTCCTGAGAGAAAAGCGGGATAGCATAAGCCATAGAGCTTGCCTTTACAGTGGAGTGCATAGGAAGCTTCAGCTCCTGCTCGGGGCTCTCGGGGAACTCAAAGGCAAGGTGCTTTGTGCAGAAGTCGCTCTGATTTCTTTCATCAAACTTCCTTGCCAGGTCCTCAGCAATGCCGTAGAACCAGTCACGAAGCTCCGCTGCATCGTACTTTCCGTCCTCGGAGTACTTTTCAAACTCAGCCGAGAGCTTCATAGGTATCACAGGGTCATTTCCGCCCTTTAAGTACCTGTCAAAGAAGCGGTAGGCAGCCTCAGCGTAATAGAAGCGGTAAAGCTGGTTTTTAAGCCCCGAGAACAGGTGCAGAGTCTCGCAGATAAGGTCATAGGCTGCATTTATGTCGGTGACGGTTTTAAGCTCAATAATTGAGCTTATCTCGTAGGTGAAATTCACATATTCGCCCTTCATCATCGGCAGAGCAAGTTCAGCGTAGTGGTCAGCTTCATCATAATAGCCCATTCTGGAGAGGTTATCCGCAAAGCAGGCATAGGTCACCTGCGGTACCTCGGCACAGCGCATATTTCTCTGCTGCATTTCATTGAGCATTGAAACCGCCTTCTCCGCAGAGCCGAATCTCAGCTCCATTTCAGCCATAAAGCCTGCCTCGCAGGCCTTGCAGTCACTGACCTGTGTACGCTCAAAGCGGTCAAACAGCGAGAGATATTTCAGCGCCTTCTTCGAGTCAATATTGCGGTAGAACTGTGCCTTCTTGAAGTTATAGGTCCTCGGAGTGTAGCCGTAGCGTTCAAGGTGCTCCTTGTAGCTGTCGAAGTAGCCCTCTATCTGCTCCATAGGTATCTGATAGAACTCACGGGAGTTCTCGATTATCCACTTGAATGCAAACATAAAATCAACGATATCAGCATCATCGGGGTTATCGTCAACCAGCTTCATATACTCAGGGAACATCAGCAGCCCCTTAAAGCTGTCACCGTGAAATACCGACTCATTTATGTACCTGTATCTCAGGTCTATCATAGACTTGATATCCTTCTGAGCGTCTGCCTCTGCGATCTCCTTTTTGAGGTAGCTCATTCTTTCCTCTCCGTGTTCAAGTGTGTTGAAGTAATCTCTGTCAAACATTTTACAGCCCCCATTCTATCAGCTTTATAAGGTTTTCGTTCATTATGCTCATATCCTTAGGTCTCACAGGGAAGCCGCCCGATATGAGTGCCTGTATGTAAAGTATCTTTGCAAAGGCGGAGAGCTTTTCCCCGTCCTCCGTTTTTGAGAGCTTAACTATCAGCTCTGCCGAAGCATTGAGATACAGTGCCGAGCACGCTTCCTTTACCTCTTCCTCAAATGCGTCCAGCATTCCCGAGAAGAGCTCATCGCTGTTTTCTTTGGCGTGCTCTATGTCCTTTTTCGTTTCAGCCTCACGATCGGGAACATAAATACAGCTTATCTGCGGCGGCTCAAAGGTTTTGAGCACAGCCCTGCATTCAAAGTCCTTCAAAGCTGTATTAAACACCGAGAGCAGTCCTTCAAAGCTTTCGGGCTCATCACAGTCGAGCAGGCTTTCCTCTATTACGCTCTCGCTTATCGGCTGAGCATTCAGCACACCCATTCTTCCTGCAAACTCAAACAGCCGTTTTTCGTGCGTATAGGACACATTCACAAGCATTTTTCCAAGCTCTGAGAAAATAGGCTTTATCTGCCTGAACGTATCAATGTCGGCACTGTAGTAAACTGTACCTCTGTAGTCCATAAGGCTGCTTCCCCTGAGTATGCCAAGGCTTGTCTCGAACTCAAAGTAAGGCATAAACGTTCTGAGAATACGCTCGTTCTCGCAGGCAACCGACCGCAGTGCCGTTCCGTGCAGGCTCTCTATCCTTGCTAAGAGTGCAGGATCTTTGAAAGAGAGCTCATCAAGGTAGTCTGCAATGCATTTGCCGAGCTCTTCCTTTGCCTTTGCCAGGTCCTCATCGGCTACGAAGTCCTCTCTTGAGGCTGTCGGGCGGAGCTTGTCGGTATTTATAAAGCACCTTACAAAGAATGCCCACTCAGGCAGAAGAGAAACTCCGCTTTCGGTAAGAAGCATATTTTTAAGATATATTCTGTGGCGGTTTTTAAGTCCGCTTGCCGCCGATACGGTGAACGGCAGTATATAGGCAGCTCCGCTGAAAAGCCTTGATTTTGATCTGAGGTCTATACAGTCAAGAAAATCATAGTCCGTGCCGAAAATGCGTTTTCCCATTTGCAGAACGGTCTTTTTGCTGCTGCCCTTTGCAGGCAGAGAGTTTATCAGAAGCTTCATTCCGCTTCCGTCCGACACATAGATCGGATATGGCAGCGGCAGCCCGAAGTAGGTCAGTCTTTCAGCCGCATAAGCCGCAGTAAAGAAGTCCTCGCAGTCCTTTTTCGGCTTGAAGCTTATCGTGCTCCCGAAGGGCATATCAGGCTTTATCTGTGACACTCTGTACCTTCCGTCAGCGAAGCCGTGCCACTCAACTGCCTTGTCAGGCTCCTTCACGGAGCGTGAACGCAGCACTATCTCGTCTGTCACAATAAAGCAGGAGAGCATTCCTATGCCGAACCTGCCTATGTAGTCCGAGCCGTTCCCTCTTTTTGAGGACTGCCCTATAACGGAGATAAACTTGTGTACCTCCTCCTCCGTAAGTCCTATACCGCTGTCAGTGAAGCTCAGAGAAGAGCCGTCGGCCGTGACATTTATCTCGGGCTCGGAAAATGTCGGCTCAGCCTTGATCCTCATGCTTACCGCATCGGCGGCATTCTGTAAAAGCTCCCTTAAAAACACATCGGGACTGCTGTATAAATGGTCGGAGAGAATCGAGATCATTCCTCCAAGGTCAACGTTAAACTGAAAATCGTCCATACTGCTCTCCCTGTTCTAAGCCTTTATCTTTCCTGTAAGTCTTTGTAAAACCTTCTCACCGTTCTGAATAAGGAAATTGATGAACCTGATGAACGTATCAGCCATAATGCCGAAGTTCACGCAGAGAAGTATACCCTGAGTTGAAAGTGCGGTAGTGCCGAAGAACCAGTCAAGCATACGGAATGAGAAGAACACGCCTGCCGCACAAAGAAGAATGATAGACCTCTTGTAATTTGAAAGGGGCTTGCTTATCTGCCTGAGAACCATTATGCCGACTACAGAGAGAAGTATCGTTGCACAGGTGGTTATCTCCGAGTCGGAGACCTCGAATATCTGCCCGAACACCACAGCCGCCATAACGACGACCACGTCCGCCAGACCGCCCGGGAGAGCCTTCATGATGATGTTTTTCATAAAGTGACCCTTTATGAGATAATGGTCGGGCACCTGTGAGAGCAGAAATGCAGGAATACCTATAGTGAATGTACTTACAAGCGTTATCTGTGAGGGAGCAAGCGGATATACCACTCCGAAAATTACCGTAACTATCGAGAGCACCATAGAGAAAATGTTCTTTACTAAGAAAAGGCTTCCCGAACGCTCCATATTGTTTACTACCTGTCTGCCCTCCATAACAACGTCAGTCATGTGGGCAAAGTCAGAATCAAGCAGTACAAGCTGTGCCGCATGAGCCGCTGCATCGCTTCCCGATGCCATAGCCACTGAGCAGTCAGCGTCTTTAAGGGCTAAGATATCATTTACACCGTCGCCTGTCATAGCAACTACCTTGTCCTGAGACTGCAATGCCTTTACAAACTTTCTCTTCTGGTCGGGAGTAACTCTGCCAAAGACAGTGTAGTTTTTCATAGCCTCATAGATAGCCGCATCTGTCGTAAGGGTAGATGCATCGACGTACTTTTCTGCGTTTGCAATTCCTGCCTGCTTTGCGACCTCTGAAACAGTTATCGGGTTGTCTCCCGAGATGACCTTGACCTCAACGCCCTCATCAGCGAAGAATTTGAATGTCGCAGGTGCTGTCTCACGTACAGGGTTTGCTATCATGATAAGTGCCAGCGGCTCGCAGTCCTCTTTGAGAGCCTTTCCATCGGGTGTGCCGAAGTACTTCACAAAGGCAAGCACCCTGTAGCCCCTGCGGCCGTAGGACTCTATCTGCTCGGCGAAGTCTCCGTATTGTTCTCTGAGCACCCACTCGGGAGCACCGAGAACATAAGCCTGCTTGTTTATAGTAACACTTGAATACTTGAACTCAGAAGAAAAATCCGTGTGTGCCGTTATAGCCGAGCCTGTAGGCGAGGTGAAGTACTGCTTCATTGCCGCCATAGTGATGTTGTCAGCCGACTGCTCCGAGGCAAAGTCGCTGATTATACTCATAAGCTCCTCACGGCTGACACTGCCGATAGGTGTGAAGTCGGATACCTTCATTGTATTCTCGGTAATAGTACCCGTCTTGTCAACGCATAGGACATTTACTCTTGCAAGGGTTTCAATGCATTTCATATCATGCACAAGTACCTTCTGCCTTGCAAGCCTCATAGCACTGATAACGAGGGTCACGCTTGCCAGCAGGAACAGACCCTCTGGTATCATGCCTATTATAGATGCAACTGTCGTTCTTACACTCTGGTGAAAGCTCAGGTGCCTTAAAAAGTAGCTGTGATTGAAAAGCAAAGCTCCCACAGGGATAATAAGTATACCTGCCAGCTTTACCAGCTTGTTAAGCGAGCGTATCATCTCTGACTGCTCTCCCGACTTGCTCTTTTTAGCCTGTAATGTCAGCTTAGAAACGTATGACTCGGCACCCACTCTTGTAAGCCTT
>ONLC01000057.1 GCA_900318545.1 uncultured Eubacteriales bacterium | reverse complement strand
ACCTTTGTGGCTTTTGACAAGAACAGCTCCGAAAAGGGCAAGCCCACCAATACTATAATAGTAGGCTGTGCAGGCACAGAGGGCGACTACCTCTACCGCAGTGACGATGCAGGCAAAAGCTGGACCACTATCCCGAACCCGACAGCCGAGGAAACAGGCTCTGATACAAAGACCTTAAAGCCCTGTCAGGGAGAGATTTCCTCTGACGGCTGGCTTTATACTACATGGTCGCACAAGGTAGGTCCTAACGGCGCTAACAAGGGTGCAGTACAGAAGTATAACCTCAAAACAGGCGAGTGGAAGGAGATAACTCCCGAGAGATCATACACCTGCGGCTACAACGGTATCTCCGTTGACCCGAGCGACCCGAATCACATAGTCTGCACAACGCTTTGCCTTTGGGCATATCTTGACAATGTTTTCGTATCGAATGACGGCGGAGAGACATGGACAGGCATCTGGAAAGACGGCGAAGACGGCAAGCAGGTGAACAACTTCACTCTTGATATTTCAAGCTGTGAGTGGCTTGACTGGCAGGGACAGCTAAAGCCCGGCTGGTGGATGACAGGCGTTGCTATAAACCCCTTCAACCGTGATGAGGTAATGTACGGCACAGGTGCAACAATATTCAGGACCACAAACCTCTCCAAGGCTGACAGCGAGCCCGTTAATATCGAGGTTGCAGCTATGGGTATTGAGGAAACAGCGATCTTTGACTTTGTAGCACCAAACCAGAACGATGATAATGCTCCCGACCTGTACTCAATAATGGGAGATATCTACGGCTTCAAGCATCAGGACGCAACAGTCTGCCCGAAGGAGCATTTCGGTGACTTCAAGTCCACATCTATTGACTGTGCTTCTCAGGACTACAATATAGTAGTCAGGGCCACCGATGAGGGCTCGGGCTCGGTTTACTATTCTACAGATGCGGCCGATACATGGAATGAAGTAAAAACTCTTCCCGAGGGTGTCAAATCAGCGGCAGGCGGAACTGCCAAGCTATCGGCTGACGGAAAGACGATCTTCTATCAGTGCGGCACTATGGGTGTCGGCGCTTACGTCACAGATGATTTCGGCGAGACATGGACAGCCTGCGAGGGCATTCCTGCAAACGCTATGATCGAAACTGACAAGGTAAACCCAGACAAGTTCTATGCAGCCTATGACGGCACCTTCTATATGAGTACTGACAAGGGCAGGACGTTTTCCTCGCTGACTACCTTCCTGCTTTCAAACTTCACAATGACAGCCTGCCCCGATACTGAGGGCGAGGTATGGCTCTCGATAGGCGGAGGCTCGGTATACTACCTTGATGCTGACAAGGCAGAGGTAGTTGCAGTTCCCTGCAATCTTGCAAGCTGTGACGCTCTCGGACTCGGAAAGGCAGCCGAGGGTCAGGAGCACATGGCACTTTACGCACTCGGCGAGGTCGAGGGCGAGGGCTACGGTGTATGCCAGTCTATCGACGGCGGCACAACATGGAAGCGTATCAATGATGATACTCAGAAGTGGGGCAACGTAAACAAACGCATCAGCGGCGACCCGAAGCACTACGGCAGAGTATACATCTCCACCAACGGCAGAGGCATCATCATGGGCAATGTAAAAGAATAATTTGTTATACTGCCTGCGTGACCTATTGGGGAAGATCCTTTCTGAATAAAGGTTCTTCCCCAGATTTCTTTCCAAAGACTTTTAACGTAATTTTGCCCCTCAGGAGCAGCCCTGACAGAAAAGAGATGTGAGAAAACTCTCACGCTCTTTCAAAGAAGCTCCCGAGGGGCAAAATTATATTGGAAGTTTTAGTGAGGGGATACAGGCTACCACTCGATCATATAAGCACCCTGTGCAGACTTAAAGGCTTCGGGGTAAACATACCAGTCATCGCCGCTCTTATAGATAAAGATATTATACTTCTGCTTTTCGTAAGACTTTATAAGCTTATCATAGTCAGAGTAGGTGAATTCCGAGTTATCTCTGAGACTTTTACTTAACATATCCTTGAAATCCTTATTATCCCACCATGACTTATCGTTTCCGTACTCCATATCGCCGCAGGCCCATTTTATTTTGATCTGAGCTGCATACACCTCGTCAACATCAGCATTGACCTTAGCCTCGATTGATTCCTTCATATCAGTAGGAATCTGCTGTTCATCAATGCCTCCTATAGCACCACGATTCATTATATAGACCTTAACATCATCGATGCTTTCCAATTTTTCAAGCTCGTAGCTGCAGCTGAAATCGGGATAAATCTCTGAAAGGTCAACGTCCCGTTGCTCAGTAAGCTTCCTATACTTATCATCATCCTCGGGGTAAGCAAGGCCGTAGGACTTCCAGAACATCTTAGTGACCTTAACACTCCCGTTCATCGGGTCATATTCAACTAATGAGGGTATACCTCTTGTAAATCCAAGCCGTGTGGAAAAACAATAATAGTCAGACCCTGTCCTGTCAGCACCGCCCTTCGGATAGCAAGCCTTATCGACCTTTTTGAGATCGAGCTCCTCACAGGCTTCAAAGTATCTGTCGAGTGCCTTTTCCTGTGCCGATTTGTTTATCCTTGTGGAATCATTGATAAACAGGAAAAATACCGCAGCAGCTATCGCAAGCACGGCAGCACAGATTATTATTATCAGCGGCACCTTTGACTTTTTCTTCACAGCAGCCGTACCCTCTGACGTTATCACTTCGGGAGCTTCACTGTTCAGCTTAGCTCCGCATTTTCCGCAGAATTCGGAATTATCTGGGATCTCTGCCCCGCATTTGTTACAGATCATTTTTCTATTCCTCCTATATCCTTTATAAGGCGATGCTCTGCCCCATATATAATAACATATATTCGTGTAATATACACCACACAAAAGTATAGTATAGGGGATAATTCGTGCTTTTACAGGAATACGTCTGTAAAACGGGCATATACTGTCACAAAGGAGGGATCGGCCATGACCGACAAACAGACAGCAGGCAGGCACAACATTATTCTGGAGAACCGCTCAAAGCTCTTTCTGACAGGCGTTACCGAGGTCGCAAGCTTTGATGACAGCGAGCTCAGAATATACACAGAGCTGGGTGAGCTCCTTATCAAGGGTTCGCAGATGCACATCAGCGATATGAGCGTTGAAAGCGGAGAGCTCAACATCGAGGGCGAGATAAGCCTTATGAGCTACGAAAGCAAACGCACCAAACACAGACGACTGCCCTTCGGGGGCTAGGAGGGGCAGTGGAGAACATGGAGCTCGGCCTTGAGCTTGAGACCGAGCTGTTTTTGCTGTCCGTGCTTGTGGGCTTTGGAATGGGAGCTGTGTATGATATTTTCAGAATGCTTCGCATTACCGCAAAGCACGGCAAGGTATTCACCTTTGTGTGCGACCTTATTTATACGCTGGTTTTCTGGTTCGTGCTGTTTACATTCTGCACGGGGCTGACAGGCAGTATACGGGCTTTTGCACTGACGGGAATGCTCATTGGCTGTGTTATGGAAAGGGTAAGCATCGGGAATTTGCTTGTGAAAGCATTTTCGCACCTGTGGGAAGCCCTTTTAAGACGGGTTTTCAGACCGATTTGGGGATTTATGACCAAATTGCTCGGAAAAATCAATAGGGGATTTGTGAAAAATAGCTTAAAATGATAAAAGAACGAAAAAAATCACGAAAACCCCTTGAAACTTGTCTTTTAGTTGGTGTATAATGTAATGGAGTGAAAATGTCTCTAAAGAGACGGACGTTTTTTGTGTAAGAACGGAGAGTAAATAATGCTTTGGTTTGGTAAAAAGGACGGCAGCGAAGATACAGAATATGCTGCGGATACCGAGGCTGCCATCGAAAAGCCTAAGAAGTCACGGCTGGTACGGCTTCTTTTGGTGCTGGCGGTGCTTTTGCTGTTGGGATATTCTGTGTTTACGATAGTATCTCAGCAGGCACAGGTGGCACAGCTGAGGAAGGAATCTGCTGATATACAGAAAAAGATCACGGCTGCAAAGCAGCAGAATGATGAGTATGTAAGACTGCTCAAGACCGAGAATGAAGAAGAGTATATGGAAAGGCTCGCAATAGAAAATCTGGGCTACGCATATCCGAACGAGAAAAGGTACTATATAGTTACCGACGGCAAATAAGCCGAAACACTGATGCTTAGCGGCACTGTGCCGCTGCTATATATTCTGCCGATAGGCATAAACAGAGAGGACCATAATAAATCAATGCAGCTTGAAGTAGGAAACATTTACGAAGGAAAAGTAACAGGCATCACAAAGTTCGGAGCGTTTGTCGAGATCGATAAGAACCAGACAGGAATGGTACATATTTCCGAGGTCGCAAACACTTATGTCAGCGAGATAAAGGATCACCTTGCCGAGGGTCAGACCGTTAAGGTAAAGGTGCTCAGCATGACTGATGACGGCAAGATATCGCTGTCTATCAAGAAGGCTCTGCCCGAGCAGCCGAGGAAATTTCAGAAAAACGACCGTGGAGCAAGACCTCAGGGCAGAAGCGACAGACGTGAGGGACAGGGTCAGCAGAGAAGGAGCTTCCAGTCACAGCCAAGAGAGCAGCAGGACTTCTCGAAAAATCCGCCTCCAGTGTACGATCCGAATGCTACTTCGGGAAATGCTGATTTTGAAGATATGCTCTCGAAATTCAAGGCAACAAGCGAGGAACGCTTCTCCGACCTGAAGAGAGTTATAGATAACAAAAGGCGTTCACCGTCAAGAAGAAAGTAAATTACAGGGAGGGTACTGCCCTCCCTTATTTGTTGAGGAAGTACTATGAAAAATTTCAAGAAAACATTTGCATTTATCTTTTTTATGCTCGCAGGGATAATCCTCGGGGGGCTGATAGCCTACGTCTGCAAGGGCAAGGACTATGTGGGCTGGCTCGCATGGGGAAAAAGCATAGGCATTGAGAATACTACGGTCGATCTTTATGTGATAAAGTTCACGGTGGGGCTTATGGTGCAGGCAACTATAGCACATATCATAACTATTTCGGCAGCTCTTATCGTTTTTGCAAAGACCTGCAAGGGTCTCTGACGGAGGGTGCTTATGAGAAAAGGTTTCAGACTTGCTGCTCTGCTTGTCTCAGCGGTGATGGCTCTCGGTATGTCTGCCTGTGCAAATGAGCCTGACCTCGAAGGCTCAGAGCTGATACTCGATGCCAGAAAGGCCTACGCTGAGCTTGACTCTGCAAGAGTGACTATGACAAACGAGGAAACAGGCGAGATCGATCAGGAGTTTACCTTCAAGTATGATGAAAAGGACGTCTGCGTGTTCTCTTATTATGGCAAGAACGGCGATGACGTTTATGCACAGTTTAATAACGGCGTCGAGGATATGAAGTTTGAAAACGGAGAGTACAGCCACACTGTAAGGGGTGACAGGGACTTCAACCAGTACACCCGTGCAGCAAAGCACCCGCAGGCAGATGAAGGCCTGCTCGTGTATTCGCCCTCTGCGGTGAAAAAGGCTGAGAAGTCCGAAAAAGACGGCGAGATCAGTGTAAAATATGAGTATGAGCTTTCAAAAATGGGGGCTCAGATAGAGGGAGTGGACGCTACAGGCTTTGAGACAGAGTATCGCTTCACTAAGGACGGAGATCTCCTCTGGTTCACGGAAACTACCCTCTCAAAGGATAGGAAATATAGCTATAAAATTGAGATAACAGACCGAAACTCCGTGGAAAAGGTCGAAAATACGGTCAAGGCTCACGGTCTTGACAAGGAGGACTGAATATGAAAACATTTGTAAACGCAGACAGTAAATACCTCACCTACATGGGCAGAATAGACCGCACAAAGGAGGGCTGTGCAGGCTTTTTCTTTGCAGGCTCCAATGTTACGCTCCGATTTAAGGGCACAGCGGTCTCGGTAAAGCTTAAAAACTACAGATACTATAACACTCAGCTCATAGGCTTCCTCATCGACGGCAAGGAGGACAAGGCTGAGATAAAAGACAGCTACACCGACACCACAGTTACCCTCGCTGAGGGTCTTGAGGACAAGGAGCATACCCTCATTCTGTTCAAACGGCAGGGCGCTTCGCACTATTTTGATCTCTACGGCTTTGAGGTCGAGGGTGAACCTCTTGAAGCAGTAAAGCTTCCCGAGCTTAAAATAGAGTGCTTCGGCGATTCGGTTTCCGCAGGTGAGGTCTGCGAGGCTGTAAAATACACTGCTCTGCCCGACCCAACAGGGCATGACGGAATTTATGACAACGCATGGCACAGCTATCCGTTTATTACAGCGAGAAACTTAGGTGCTCAGATAAATGATACGGCTCAGGGCGGAATAGCTATTTATGACAAGACAGGCTGGTTCCACGGTCCCGACCACATCGGCATGGAGACTGTTTACAACAAGCTCCGCTACTTTCCCGAAGCCGAGGGCGGCTACTCCGACTGGGATTTCTCGCAGTATATACCCGACATCGTGATTTTTGCGGTCGGTCAGAATGACAGCCACATCGAGGGTCGGCCCGACCCAAAAATTACCGACCCTGCCTTCCGTGAGCACTGGAAAAACGGCTACAAGAAGATAATAAAGGCGCTTAGAGGGCACTATCCCGATGCCTTCTTTGTGCTGACGCTGACTGTCCTCGGGCATGATGCCGAGTGGGACATCGCTATAGAGGAGATAGCTCAGGAGCTCGGTGATGAAAGGATAAAGCACTTTGAGTTCACCCGCAGCGGAAAAGCGACCTCGGGTCACCCACGTCTCAGCGAACAGTACGAAATGAGCGAGGAGCTCACAGCGTACCTCATAAAGGAGCTCTTCACAAGAAAGTAAGCCCCAAAATTTACCGAAATACCCTTGAAATGTGCGTATTTATGTGATATAATAGGCTTTGGTACTGATTTTTTAGGAAAGGGAAGTCGATATGCTGCTCAATTCGCTTGCTGCTCTGGCACTTGGCTTTGCTCTGGATATGCTTTTCGGAGACCCCGATGTGATCATATATCCTCAGAAGCTGGTCAAGGCTCTGATAAAGACCCTCGCAAGGGCTTTCAAGTACAGCTATAAACGTTCTGACGATGCCCAGCAGATGGGCGGAGTTATGCTCGTTGTGGCTGTGATAGTGATAGTCGGAGGGCTTTCAGCAATACTGCTCGTGATCTGCTACAGCGTGAATAACCTGCTCGGTATAGTGTTCGAGGGCATTCTTTGCTGGTCAGCGGTATCGGTAAGGGGACAAAGACTCTCAGCAGAGAGCATAACAAGGGCTGTTAAGGGAGATAACCTCGCAAGAGCAAGAAAAAGGCTTTCCGAGGTCAGCTACCGTGATACAGATGAGCTGGATATGCAGGGCGTTATAAAGGGCACCATCGAAACAGTTGCCGAGGACTCCTCTGACAAGGCGGTATCTCCGCTGTTCTGGTGTGCAATATTCGGCGGTGCAGGCGGATTCCTAGTAAGAACGCTTAATATTCTTGACAGCACCATAGGCTTCAAGTCAGCTGACTACCGTTTCTTCGGAAAGGCAGCAGCTATCGTTGACGATATACTTGTGTTTATCCCTGCAAGGCTCTGTGCGATGTTTATGCTGCTTGACTCAGCCTTTTTAGGGCTCTCGGTCAAGGACGCATGGAAGGTATACCGCAAGGATAAGCGTCATTCGCCAAGTCCGAACGCAGCCCAGACGCAGTCTGTATGTGCAGGTGCTATGGAGCTCACTCTGGGGGGCGACATTGTCCGCAAGGGAGAGTTAATCAAGCGTCCGACTATAGGAAACGGAAAGAAGGAAGCAACCTCGAACGATATCTTCTGGACAACTCAGATGATGATGTTCGCATCAGCTATGACGGTATTCCTGGCAGCTGTAGTCAGACTTATCATTCACTTCGTATAAAACAGCATTTCCGGCTAATTATTCAGGAGGAGCATTATGCAAAAGCTTTTGTTCGTTTATAACAGCAAGGCAGGAAAGGGACTGCTCAAAAGCAATCTCTGTGATATTATTGATGTTTTTACAAAGGGCGGATATGATGTAACCGCATACCCTACTCAGGCAAAGCTTGACGGCTGCCGCAAGATCATGGAGGACGGCCGTGACTATGACCTGATAGTTACCTCGGGAGGTGACGGAACGCTCTCCGAGGCGGTAAAGGCACTTATGACCTTTGATGAAAAAAAGCCTTTGGGATATATCCCTGCAGGCTCAACTAACGACTGTGCAAACTCGCTCAACATCTCGAAAAAGCTTATAAATGCGGCTCAGGAGATAGTTGACGGAGTTTACTTTGATTACGACATCGGAACGATGAATGACCAGACCTTTGTTTACGTTGCAGGCTTCGGAGCATTCACCGATGTATCCTATGAAACAAAGCAGAATATAAAGAACATTTTCGGTCATGCGGCATATCTTGCGGAGGGCATCAGAAGAGCCCCTAAGTACCGTGGACACAAAATGTCGGTATGGCATGACGGCGAGGTAACTGAGGGCGACTTTATCTTAGGGCTTGTGTCGAATGCCCTGTCTATCGGAGGAATGAAGAACCTTGTTTCCGACAATGTAGTGCTTGATGACGGTCTTTTCGAGGTAGTCCTCTGCAAGACACCGAAAAACCCTATAGATTTCAGTACCACAGTTTCAAATGCGGCATTCAATAACCTGACCGAGAGAAATTTTGTGACCTTTAAGGCATCGCACATAGTATTCAAGTGCGAAGATGAGCTTGCATGGACTATCGACGGCGAAGCAGGCGGTATTCACAAGGTTGTGGATATAAAGAATCTGAAGCAGGCAATACGTCTGAAGCTCAAGAGCACAAGCATAACCGAAGATCAGGAAGAATTCAACCGTGCCCTGACCGATGCGCTCACGCAGTCCCTTATGGGAAACATTGATGAACGCTATGATGTAAATACTGACAGTGAATAAAAAAAGCCCGAGGTTTTCCCTCGGGCTTTACTGATCGATAAGTTTACTTAGTGTTCTTCAGATTCCACCTCATCGGAGCTATTCTCTTAGCTCTGGTGTTATCTATGTTCCAGTTGTTGAAGGTCATTGTCGGGTCAAAGTAACGATAGTCCGTTCTCATCTTACCCTTGTTGAGCACCAGTCCGCCTGTTCCCGACTTCTGGATAACTGCACCTATTCTGTGGTGCTCCTTCTCATAGTCGATGATCTCCTTAGCAGTGGTTATCCTCGAATCGCAGACATTGTATATACCCTCATACCTTCCTGTAGGTACATTGATAATGCCGTTAATGAAGTCTATCAGATTGAATACACAGCAGAAAGTAAAGCCATACTCTCCGTCCTGGAAAATATAAGCCACATTCTCCTTAGTGTCATACACCCTGTCATGCAGGTTCTGAGTATACTCAGCATCATAAAGCGGAGCTACTCTTGCAATTACAGGAATTGTATCAGACTTCTTGAAAGCCTTGTTCATAAGCTTTTCACTGGTCATTTTCAGATCAGCATAGTTGGTCGTTCCCTTTTCGGGAGCTGTTTCTCTTATGGGCTCTCTGCCCTTCTGTACACCGTAAATGTCAGTCGTACTCAGAAGTATAAAGCACCTTACTCCTGCCTTGTCAGCCAGTGAGTATATGAACTTGTCACAGGTCTTGCTGGTTTTGAGCTCCGTATCAGTTATGTACGGGTCAAAATCATTATCCACCGAACAAGCCAGATGCACAACTACATCGATCTGATTGCTCGTCATTACAGAGCTTATCGAATCTTTATCTGTGATATCGCACTGAATGAAAGTGTAGTTCGGGTCCTGTCCTATAAATTCATTAGACTTCGAGTCGATCGCGAAAACACGGTGCTTTTTGTGCAGCAGGCTGGATGTCAGATACTGACCTACCATACCGCTTGCTCCTGTTAACAAAATTGATGCCACGAAAGTCACACCCCTCTCCAAAGACTTTTACTTAGTTTATATTATAACACATATTTTCTTTTTTGCAAATACTTTTTGAAAAAAACTGAAAAATTTAGATTTTCTTTATAAATTGACTTGCTATATTTAGTGAATTGTGATAAAATTATATGTGCGAGCCATGCCGTATGGCCGTATTCAGATAAATGATTTAACATAAAAACTATGATCCGGGCTGTTTTTGCCCGTCAAAAATAAAGGAGTTAATACATTTTGGTTTATTCAGATCTGTTATTTTTGCTCGGACTATTTCCGCTTTCGGCTATCCTCTCTTACCTTGACAGGAGTGCCGAATATAAAAATCTTATCCTGATACTGACATCAGTGCTGTTCTTCTCATGGGGAAGACCCTTTGCGGTGTGCCTTA
>ONLC01000195.1 GCA_900318545.1 uncultured Eubacteriales bacterium | reverse complement strand
AACGAACTCGTAGGTCCGTACACCGGTGATAGACTCACCTGTGAATACTACGCCGGAGAAACATGGCAGGCTTTGGTCAACAGATATGATTTGATTAAAGCATATAGTGGTCATCCAGCTTTCGGAAGCGATGGTTTTATCTATGACGAAGAAGGCAACTGGTTTGCGGTTACTGATCTCGTAGATAATACAAAGACATACGAAGTTCAATAAGTAGCAAAATGGAGTTGAAACACATGAAAAAACTGATAAGCGGTATATCCGCACTACTCACAGCGGCAATGCTCATTGCCCCGATGAGCGCATTTGCCGATACAACAATTAACCCTGACCCCGACAATATGCCGAACCCTAAGCCCGGCACAGCACCCACTACGGTCGAGTTCAGCGTTGAACCCACCTATTCAGTTACCATTCCTGCAAAGGTAGAGCTTGCAGATAACGGCAGCGGCATCTATGAAAACAGCGGTATAATCGAGGCAGAGGATGTTTTCTTAGAGCCGAATCAGGCGATAGCTGTTACCATTTCGGGCGACTTTGAGCTTGAAAACGAAATTGACAGCGGCATTACAGTTGGCTATCAGGCAGAAGCCCCTTGGGGAATTGCAGGAAACGGAGATATAGCAGCAATATTCGGTACCTCGGATGAACCTCAGTTCGCTAATATTGAATTCAGCACTACTGAAGATCCCCAATATGCAGGAAATTACAGAGACACAGTAACCTTTGGTATCTCGATAATGACAATGTAGAGACAATATTTTAAGGAGGAAAAACCATGAAAAACACAAGAAGAATTATCAGCGGCTTATCAGCCCTTGCACTTGCAATATCAGCAATGTCAATATCAGCTTTTGCTGAACCCGAGCCTACCGAGATCAATGAAACCAGCGATCCGCAGTCGGCACAGGCTGAGATCACCACAGAGATAGCACCGACCTATATCGTGACTATCCCTGCCGACACAACAGTTGCTTTCAATGATCTGACTACCGATTTCGGTGAGGTCGAGCTGACACAGGCAAGACTTGACCCCGGCAAGCAGGTAGTAGTATCAGTCGATACCGACGGCGAGCTGAACAACGCAGCTGATGCAGAAAAGGTGATACCATATACCGTAATGGCACAGTATGCAACAGGAGAAGTGGGCGAGGAATATGTGCCGTTTGATGTAAACGACAGCGACCTCATATTCGACACCGCAGGTCAGGCATTTGCAATGACTATTGAGATCTCAGAGGACGACTGGAACGCAGCTTATGCAGGCTCCTACAGCGACACAGTTACCTTTAACGTTAGCTACGAGGACGCACCGACACCCGAGCCCGAGCCGTAAGTAAGGAGTTGATAGCATGAAAAAGCTTGCAGCTATGCTGCTTTGTCTTTCAATGCTTTCCGCAGGCGCTCTGACAGCCTATGCCGAGGAGGAGCCTGACACCAACCACGGTGAAGCGACTATCGGAACAGAAGTTCCCGACAGCCACAATATCACCATAACGGTGACTGGCAACGCAGATGTGACCGTAAACGGCATAGAGGGCAGCGAGTTTGAGGTGGAACGTCTTTCAGAGCCTATCATCAAGATAATAGCGAAGGACGGCGAGAAGATCACTAAGGTCTTGCTGAACGGCGAGGACATCACCGACAAGCTGGTTGACGGCAAGCTGACACTTGACCCGATCTACGAGGACAAGGCTCTTGACATTCAAGTCGAAACTGAACTTTTGCCTGTAGATTCAAGCGAGCCTGACAGCTCGGCACCCGACAGCTCCACACCCGATAGCTCGGCACCCGATAGCTCAAAGCCGGTTAGTTCGTCAAGCAAGCCCGACAGCACCAAGCCATCAGACGGCAGTACAAATAACCCTGTGACAGGTGTGATCGGAACTGTCTCCGTAGGCGGACTTGCAGCCCTTGCAGCATTGACGATGTTAAAGCGGAAGAATAAAGACGAAGAATAATTGAGAAGGATAACACGATATAGTTCAGGCGGCATCAAAGCGATGCCGCCTTTACTGACCTTTAAAGGTGTTGAAAACCAAACATTTTAAAACATAAGAAACAGGAGCCGTCTTATTACAGACAGCTCCTGCTTTTTCTTTTTGTCTGTGTTTTAAGATATTGGTTATGTCCAGTATATCTTAAATATCCCATATCGGTGCAGGCATTCTTATTATTTTGAAAGCTTTGTAAGGAAAGCCTTTGTTCTTTCCTGTTTAGGGTGGTCAATAACCTCCGAGGGAGTTCCCTCCTCAACGACAACTCCGCCGTCCATGAATACAATATAGTCGGAAACATTTTTAGCAAAGTTTATCTCATGAGTAACAATAACCATTGTCATTTTCTCAGCGGCAAGCTCTTTGAGAATCTGCAATATCTCAGCAGTGATCTCAGGGTCAAGAGCTGAGGTCGGCTCATCAAAGAAGAGGATCTTCGGCTTCATAGCAAGTGCTCTTGCAATAGCAACTCTCTGCTGCTGTCCGCCCGAAAGCTGCGAGGGGAACACATTGGCTTTATCCTCAAGTCCCATTTTTTTCAGGAGCTCCATACATTCCATTTCAACCTCTGCTTTATCACGCTTCTGAACACAGACAGGTGCGTCCATAAGGTTTTTAAGAACAGTATAGTGTGGAAACAAATTGAAGTTCTGAAATACAAGGCTGAAATACTCTTTTATCTTTCTGATATTTCCCTTCGATGCATAAACAGCCTTGCCGTTTTCCGAACTAACTGCCTTCTCACCGCAATATACAAGCTCTCCGCCGTCAAGCTTTTCAAGCATACAGGCACATCTGAGAAAGGTCGATTTTCCCGAGCCCGAAGGTCCGAGAATGGATACTACGGTGTTTTCTTCAACAGAGATCGAGATATCCTTCAAAACCTTGTGCTCACCATAGCTCTTCTCAAAATTTTTTGCTTCTAAGAGTTTCATTCTTCACACCTGCCTTATCAATAATGACTGAGCTTCTGCTCTATACGGGCCATTACCGCTGCTACGATAACGTTGAATACATAGTAGAATAGTCCTGCGATGAAGATAGGCAGTATCGTTGATTCTGCTGCTGCAACCTGCTTAGCTATCGTAAACATCTCAGTATAAGCTATCGCAAATGCAAGCGAGGTATCCTTTACAAGGGTGATTACCTCGTTTGTGATAGCAGGGATAACGGTTCTCATCATCTGCGGAAATACTATCTTCCTGAACGCCATTCCACCAGGATAACCAAGTATTGCCGCAGCCTCGTGCTGACCCTTAGGCACTGCCTGTATTCCTGCACGGTAGATCTCCGCAAAGTAAGCAGCGTAATTGAGTATGAAACCTATCAGCACTGCATATAATCTATAGTTTGATGAAAGCTTTATACCAAACAGAAGGTTCGGCCCGAAGAATACGAGCAGCAGCTGCAGCATAAGGGGAGTTCCTCTGACTATAGATATATAGACCTTCATTATCGTTCTTAAAATGAAGAATCTTGACATTCTTCCAAAGGCGATAAGCAGTCCGAGCGGCAGAGCAAAAAGCAGCGTAAAGAAGAATATTGCAAATGATGCGCCCATTCCCTTTGCAAGCTCCTTGCAGACGTAAGTAAACAGTTCTGAGAAGCTCTTGCCCTTATCCTCTGTCGGGTCTATAACCTGTGAATCCTTTGTAAGGCAGACTGCATCTGCAAGATCCCATTTAGCAGCTATCTCATCTATCTTGCCTTCGTCAAGCAGCTCCATAAGGGTCTCCTGCACCTCATCACGAAGCTCGGTATTGCCCTTATAAAAGCCTATACCGTACTGCTCAGAGGATATATGCTGATCAAGCACATTGTACTCATTGTCTCTCTGAGATATCTCATACTTGGCAACGCCGACATCCATACAGATAGCATCTACAACACCGCTGTCAAGGTTCAGAAATGCTGAGTTATAGTCACCAACCTGCTGAAGCTCCTCAAAGCTCTCAGCAAGCGCCTTGTTCTCCTCTGTTGCGTCATCACCTGTGAGTGCTGCAAGTCCCGAGCTGTCTGCCTGAACCGCAACTATCCTTCCGCTGAGATCTGATGTGTCATCAATGCCTGAGTCAGCTCTTACTACCATTACCTGTGCATTGTCAAAATACGGTGAAGACCAGGTATAATCATTCTCACGGCCGTTTATGGTAAAGCCGTTCCAGATACAGTCTATCTGACCTGTTTTAAGCTCCAGATCCTTAGAATCCCAGTCGATAGGTCTTTTCTCGAGCTTCCAGCCCCTCTTATCGCAGACGGCCTGTGCAAGATCAAGGTCAAGCCCGACATAATCGCCCGAATCGTCCTTAAACCCATAAGGCGGAAATTCTGCGTCAAACCCGACTGTGAACACCTTGTCCTCTTCTTTCTTTTCCGAGCAGCCGCTGAAAACCGCAGCCGATGACAAGATCATAGCCGCTGACATAAAGAAAGCGGC
>ONLC01000131.1 GCA_900318545.1 uncultured Eubacteriales bacterium | reverse complement strand
ATTATGAAGCTCAGACTTGTGAAGTTTGCAAGAACTCCCGAGTATAACCAGCTCTTCTCGGGCGACCCGACATGGGTAACTGAGTCTATAGGCGGAGTTTCTATCGACGGTGTACCTATGGTAACAAAGACCTCGTTCAGGTATCTGAATACGCTGAACAATCTCGGCCCTGCACCCGAGCCTAATATGACGGTGCTGTGGTCAACCAAGCTTCCGCATAACTTCAAGAGATTCTGTGCTAAAATGTCTATCAGGACCTCTGCCATACAGTATGAGAACGATGACCTTATGAGAGTAACTCACGGCGATGACTATGCTATTGCCTGCTGTGTATCTTCTATGGTCGTCGGCAAGGAAATGCAGTTCTTCGGTGCGAGGGCAAACCTTGCAAAGTGCCTGCTCTATGCTATAAACGGCGGTGTTGATGAAAGACTCGGACTTCAGGTAGGACCTAAGTACAGACCTGTTGATACCGAGTACCTCGATTATGAGGATGTAATGGAGAAGTACGATGACATGATGGAGTGGCTTGCAGGACTTTATGTAAACACTCTGAATGTTATCCACTATATGCACGATAAATACAGCTATGAGAGAGTGCAGATGGCTCTGCATGACAGAGATGTAAAGCGCTACTTTGCAACAGGTATTGCAGGACTTTCGGTAGTTGCGGATTCGCTTTCTGCTATCAAGTATGCAAAGGTTAAGCCTATCAGAAAAGATGTTGAGATCAAAAACCGCAAGGGCGAGGTAATAGGCGTTGCTAAAAACGTTGTTGTTGACTATGAGGTAGAGGGTGATTTCCCGAAATACGGCAACAATGACGACAGGGTTGACAGCATAGCTGTAGATATAGTAAAGCGCTTCATGAACAAGATCAGAAAGCACCATACCTACAGAGACGGTATACCCACTATGTCGATACTGACTATAACCTCGAACGTAGTTTACGGAAAGAAAACAGGCTCTACACCTGACGGCAGAAAGATAGGAGTGCCTCTTGCACCGGGAGCAAACCCGATGCATGGCAGAGATACTCACGGTGCGGCTGCTTCACTTTCCTCGGTTGCTAAGCTTCCGTTCAGGCACGCTCAGGACGGTATCTCGAATACCTTCACAGTTATACCAGGAGCACTCGGAAAGGACGATGAGGTGTTCGCAGGAGATATCGACATCGAGAGCATTGCGAGGGATCTCGAAGATGGGGTATAATGTAACTAAGGACGAGGATAACGGTCAGCTTGATGAGCTTGTTGAAATGATCGACAAACTTATAGCATCGGGCGACGGACACCTTACTGTCTCGGTCGAAGAGGGCGAGAACGGAATGAAGGTAAGAAGATATAAATCCACTGACTGCTCGGGCGGAAAAGGTGCCTGCTGTCAGCCAACGGAGACTGCAATAGATGAAACGGAGGACTAGTAATATGGCAAACAATGAACCGAATGAGGCTCAGGTAGAAAACCTGATCGGCCTGCTTGACGGCTATGCCGAAAAGGGAGGACATCACCTGAATGTTAATGTGCTCAACAGAGAAACACTTCTTGATGCGCAGGCTCACCCCGAGAAATATCCTCAGCTTACGATAAGGGTATCGGGCTATGCTGTGAACTTTATAAAGCTCACAAAAGAACAGCAGGACGATGTAATTTCAAGAACCTTCCACGATAGCTTATAAAAATCAAGAGCGGTACATCTTTTGATGTACCGCCCTTTTTTGAAAGAGGTATTTTTATGAACAACAAGTTCTTTTATTCCGGTTTTATATTTTCCACTCTCTTGTTTCAAGGTCAATAAAGTCTGCAAGCTTTATTTCTGCCTTGAAGTCAGCTCCGTATTCGTTGTTTCGGGTCTGCTCATCAAGCTTGTATGAGATGTTATATAGCCTTCCTGTTTTGGTTTTTCTTATCAGGTCGTTATCAAGAAAGAACTGTATACAGCGTTTGTGAGCAGCAGTATCATCACACTCTACATAGAAACAGCATACTCCCGACTCGGCATTGCTGTGCTTGGCCTGTGCGACGATACCCTCGTCAACTGCCTTTTGGCAGATTTTATCTCCGAATTCAGAATTATAAAACTGTAATATCCATTTGCCGGCTTCTTCTTTGTCACATTGTTTCTTGTCGGGGTCAAAGAATACTACCCAGTTTAACATATCGAGCTTTTCTGTCATTGATGATTCCTCCTTTTGATGCTATTGCAGCGGCTTTTTGCAGCCGCATTCCACGCAGGACTGGCTTGAAAACCTGTTCTGCTTGCTGCATGAGGGGCATATCCAAACCTGCTGACTGTCGAGAGCCGGGTTGTTCGTCAGCTCTTTTTCAAGGCCGCTTTTGTTTTTCTGTCCCTCCTTGTAACGTTCGTATTCATCGTAAAAGGTGACTCTTGAGCTGTGGTTGAGCTCAAAAACGTTCTCGCAGAGCTCTCCGAACGCATAAAGCAAAAGCATCCAGAACCAGAATACAAGCAGATTCTTTATCATCAGAATGATCATGCTGATACGCACTATATCCTCGTTTTTGGAGCTCTTATCAGTAAACAGGTTTACCGCAGTTTTGATCAGACGGCTGTCATCGACTTCTTCGATCGTTATTTTACCATCGCTGTAGTTCTGAGTATTGATATAAAGCTCATCATACTTGTTTATCCCGATTATGTGGACAATACAAATAAGTAAGGTGCCGAAAATAGCAAGAATGGCTGCCAATGTCTGAATTTTGTCTCCTGCGTTACTGAATCTTTTCATGATGATTACCTCCGTTGTTTTGACTATAACATTAAATGGACTTTGTTTCAATAAGAAGAAAATTAATAATCTTATGAATAAACTTTAACAACCGAATTGTCAGCAAATGTGTTCAGTTCGGTTAGATTATAACACATTTGAGGTAAAATGTCAACATTTGCGTTCATAAGTGCTTGTATAGTATCGTATAATAATACTGGGGTGATCTTATGGATAAAGAAACACTTGACCCTCGGTGCGTGGGAGATGCTATATACAGATACAGACGCTGGAGAAGAATGTCTCAGGAGGTGCTGAGCGGACTGGCAGGGATCGGAAGAACTCACCTTAGTGCTATCGAGCGTGGTGAGAGAAAGCCGACTCTTGAAACTCTATACAGGCTGTCAAGGGCACTCGGAGTAAATATGAGCGATATTGTTGTTGAGATCGAAAAGGAATTGAAAAACAAAGCCGAGAAATAAGCAGGTACTTTACTTTTGAATACGGTTGTGGTATGATAATATCAGATCAATTGTAAGAGGTGACAGAACTTGACAGGACATATCCATTCAACTGAAAGCTTCGGCACGGTGGACGGACCCGGAGTAAGGTTTGTGATATTCTTTCAGGGCTGTCCTATGAGATGCCTGTATTGCCATAATCCCGATACTTGGAAGATCGGGCAGGGCACAGAAATGACAGCTGATGAGCTTCTCGGGCAGTATGATGCTGTAAAGGAGTTTATGAAGGGCGGCGGCATCACCTGCACGGGCGGAGAGCCGCTTGTGCAGATAGACTTCCTGACTGAGCTTTTTGAAAAGGCAAAGGCAAGGGGTATACACACTTGTCTTGATACCAGCGGTATCTGCTTTGAGCCGAACAATGAAGACACTGTACAAAAATATGTACAGTTGTTGAAATCCACCGATCTTGTGATGCTTGACATCAAGCATATAGACCGTGAGGAACACAAAAAGCTGACGGGTCATTATAATGATAATATACTTGCGTTTGCAAGGTTTGTAAGTGACCATGCTGTGCCGATATGGATACGTCATGTAATAGTTCCCGGAATAACCGATGACGAGGGAGAGCTTCTGCGTCTGGGAGCTTTTATCTCAGGGCTTAAAATGCTCAAAGCGATTGATGTTTTGCCTTATCACACTATGGGTAAGGCAAAGTACGAACAGCTGGGGCTTGAATATCCCCTCGGTGACACGCCTGCACTTTCAAAGGCTGAGGCTGTAAAGGCAAGGGAAACTATATTGAGAGGGCTCAGAGAAGAGCTCAGACGTAAAAAGCAGACCTCTGCGGACTGAACGCAGAGGCTTTCTTTTTTTATAGTAGTCTTATACCTGTCAGCTTCCGACTTAATATAGTACATAGCCGACTTTATTTTCTCGGAAATAAGATTAAGTGTACAAAAAATGTCCCTGAAACAAATTCAGACACGGCAGGGAACGGCATTGATAAAAAATCTTAAAAAAATGTAAAGCGCCTTTACAAAGAGAGGGGATTGTGCTATAATAGTATTGCTGAAAAAATGACTAAAGGAGGAGCTAAGTGTGCAGAAGTCATATCTGATACTGGAAAACGGTACTATATTTGAAGGCAAGAGCTTCGGTGCTGACGGCGAGGCTATCGGTGAGATAGTTTTCACTACGGCAATGACGGGCTATCTTGAAACACTGACTGATCCGAGCTATTACGGACAGATAGTTGTTCAGACTTTTCCGCTTATTGGTAATTACGGAGTTATTCCCGAGGATTTTGAAAGCGAGTGTCCTCACGTAAGAGGCTATATTGTCAGAGATTGGTGTCAAGAACCCAGCAATTTCCGTTGCGAGGGCGATCTTGACACTTTTTTAAAGCAAAATAATATTGTCGGTCTGTACGGAATAGATACCAGACAGCTCACCAAAATCGTGAGAGAGTCGGGCGTTATGAACGGAAAGATCGTTCCCGAGGGCTCAAGCTTCGGACTGACAGACCTCAGACAATATGAGATCAGAGATGCGGTAAAGAACACCACCTGCGATAAAGAGCAGACCTTCAAGCCCGAGGGCGAGATCAAGAGAAGAGTGGCGCTTTTCGACTTCGGTGCAAAGCACAATATCGGCCGTGAGCTTGTGAAGCGTGGCTGCGAGGTAACGGTAGTGCCTGCTTATACAAGTGCTGAAAGAGTGCAGGAGCTTGCTCCCGACGGCATCATGCTTTCAAACGGCCCGGGAGACCCTGCCGAGAACAAGGAGATAATAGCCGAGCTCAAAAAGCTTATCCCGAACAGGATACCTACCTTTGGTATCTGCCTCGGACATCAGCTTCTGGCACTGGCTCACGGAGCAGCTACCTCAAAGCTTAAATACGGTCACAGAGGTGCAAACCAGCCCTGTGAAAATACCGAAACAGGCAGAGTGTATATCACCTCTCAGAATCACGGCTACGCAGTTGATACCGACTCGCTTCCTGAGAATGCTAAGGCTCTCTACATAAATGCCAATGACGGCACCTGCGAGGGTGTAAGATACACAAACGAGCCTGCTTTCTCGGTGCAGTTCCACCCCGAGGCCTGCGGAGGTCCTCTTGATACAGGCTTCCTGTTTGACGAGTTCGTTTCAATGATAGACAAGGCTAAGGAAAGGGAGTGATAGGATGCCGCTGAATAAGGATATAAAAAGAGTACTGGTGATCGGTTCGGGTCCTATCGTTATAGGTCAGGCCGCTGAGTTCGACTATGCAGGAACACAGGCCTGCCGTGCTCTCAAACAGCAGGGTCTTGAGGTAATACTTATAAACTCAAACCCTGCAACTATCATGACTGACAGTGCAATGGCAGACAAGATATATATTGAGCCCCTTACCCTTGAAACTGTAAGAAGAGTTATAAAGAAGGAGCGTCCCGACAGCCTGCTCTCAACACTTGGCGGTCAGACAGGACTGACACTTTCAATGCAGCTTGCAAAGGAGGGCTTCCTTGAGGAGTACGGAGTAAAGCTCTTGGGAGCTAATCCCGAAACTATCGACAAGGCCGAGGACAGGCAGCTTTTCAAGGACACTATGGAGTCTATCGGTCAGCCCTGCATACCCTCGCTTGTTGTAAACACGGTAGAGGAGGCTGTTGATTTTGCAAATCAGCCCGGTATCGGATATCCGCTGATAATCAGACCTGCCTTCACCCTTGGCGGAACAGGCGGAGGAATCGTCAACAACGAAGAGGAGCTTCGTGAGATAACAAGAAACGGTCTGTATCTTTCACCTATCACTCAGGTTCTTGTTGAGAAGAGCATCGCAGGCTGGAAAGAGATCGAGTTCGAGGTTATGCGTGATTCAAAGGGCAACGTTATAACAGTCTGCTCTATGGAGAACTTTGATCCTGTAGGAGTTCACACGGGTGATTCTATCGTTATCGCTCCTGCGGTAACACTTGCTGACAAGGAATATCAGATGCTGCGTTCTGCCGCACTGAAGATTATAGATACTCTGAAGGTAGAGGGCGGCTGCAACTGTCAGTTCGCACTTAATCCCGATTCGTTTGATTCGTTTGAGTATGCCGTTATCGAAGTAAACCCGAGAGTTTCACGTTCATCGGCACTGGCTTCAAAGGCGACAGGCTATCCTATCGCAAAGGTAGCAGCCCAGATCGCAATAGGCTACACTCTTGATGAGATCAAGAACGCTGTAACGGGCAAGACCTACGCCTGCTTTGAGCCTGCACTCGACTACGTTGTAGTTAAGCTCCCCAAGTGGCCGTTTGACAAGTTCGTATATGCAAAGCGTGAGCTCGGCACTCAGATGAAGGCTACGGGCGAAGTAATGGCTATAGGCTCGACCTTTGAGCAGGCCATAATGAAGGCTGTCCGTGGTGCCGAGATAGGTCACGACTGCCTTATCTCACCGAAAATGGCAGACCTTGACGATGAGACTGTCAGGGAAAGACTGCATGACTGCACCGATGAGCGTATCTTCGTGGTTTACGAAGCGCTCAGACGGGGAGTTACCGTCGATGAGATACACGAGATAACAAAGATAGATGAGTGGTTCCTCTATAAGCTCACAAAGCTTATAGATATGGAGAACACACTCAAAACAGATAACAGCTTTGAGACCTACCTTGAAGCAAAGAAGCTCGGTTACACCGATAAGGTGATAGAGCGTCTGACAGGAAAGCCTGTTGAAAGACCAGTTCACGCAGTTTTCAAAATGGTAGATACC
>ONLC01000129.1 GCA_900318545.1 uncultured Eubacteriales bacterium | reverse complement strand
CTCAAACGTGCCTGTCTGCCAATTCCAGCACTGCCGCATATTGGTGAGTTCCAAACTCAGCTTTATTATTATATCACTTTCGATCGCATTTGTCAAGCCTTTTTTGAAAAAAACTTTATTTTTTCTTTTTCTTTTCTTTTTCTCATAAACAAGCCGCAGACTTTCGCCTGCGGCTTGTCGGCTTACTGATCGTCTTTTTTCAGGTTTGCAAATTTCTGCGCCATGGTCGGATTGTTCTTTGTCAGCTTCTTGATCGTAAGATCTTCGGCCTTGTTGTTCGCAAGCCTGAGATTGTTCTCAGAGGAGAGCAGTGCCTTCTTCGTTTTTTCAAGATGGTCTATCGTCTTGTCGATCTCATCGATCGCCTCTGAGAATCTCCTGCTCGCAAGCTCATAATTTCTCGCAAAGCCTGTTTTGAAGGTGTTCAGATTTTCCTCAAAGTTCGTTATATCTATGTTCTGACTCCTGTAAAGTGCCAGCTCCTGCTTGTACTGTGCCGCATTAAGTGCTGCATTTCTGAGCAGTGAAATGATCGGGATGAAAAACTGCGGTCTGATAACATACATCTTTTCATAATGATATGATACGTCCTGTATGCCCTGATTGTAGAACTCGCTGTCAGCCTCAAGCAGGCTTACCAGTACTGCGTATTCGCAGCCCTTTTCCTTCCTGTCCTTATCTAGCTCCTTGAAGAAATCTGTGTTTTTGTGCTTGGTCTTGGTAGTGTCAGCCTCGTTTTTCATTTCAAACATGATGGAGATTATCTCTGTGCCGTTCTCGTCATAGTCACGGAAGATATAGTCACCCTTGCTGCCCGAGGCTGACGAGATCAGATTGTCCTTCTCAAAATAGGCTCTCGGAAATGCAGTTGTTCTGATAGAGTTGAACTCAGTCTCGCAGTGCTGTTCAAGGCTTTCACCTATCATCTTTGTGGACATTTTTGCTTTCAGGTCCTTGTAGTACTCGACCTGCTCGACCGCAACCTTCAGTCTTGCCTCATAATCAGCCTTCTGGGTGTCACGCTCTGCCTCTACCGCTCTTACAGCCTCGCTGATCTCGAACTTCTTCTCCTGATCCTTATTCTTGATCTCCATTTCCATGAGCTCTATCTTTCTGTTCTTTTCGTTCAGCTCATTCGTTATTTTGGTGATCTCGTCCTGTGCGGCTGAGCGTTCTGCAGTCTTTGCCTTGTCAAGCAGGAGCTCATGCTCACGGTCTGCTGCATCAAGCTTTTCTTTAAGGCTTGCGATCTCCGTATCCTTCTTCGATACAGTTTCCTTGTATTCGTCGATGAGCTTTTCCCCCTCGGAGCGTTCCTCCGTCCTTGCCTTCTCGATAAGCAGCTCACGCTCACGCTCGGCAGATTCGAGCTTTTCATTCAGGCTTGCAATTTCCGTGTCCTTCTTAGAAACAGTCTCCTTGTACTCGTCAAGACGCTTTTCCCCCTCGTTGCGTTCCTCGGTTCTTGCCTTGTCAAGCTCCAGCTCGTGCTCACGCTTTCCTGCTTCTATCTGCTCCTGCAGAGCCTTTACGGCGTTTTCCAGCTCAGCTATCTTTTTATCGGCATCAGTCTGAACACGTGTCACTTCCTTGTCGAGGGCGGCCTCGTACTTATCCCTTTCTCCGGCTTTCATTTCGGAGAGCCTTTGCTCCAGCTGAGCATCAAACTCAGCATTTCTTACCTGCTGTGCGATATTAGCGTAATTAGTTTCGTCAAGGTCAATAAACTGACCGCAGTTAGGGCATTTGATCTGTGGCATAGCAATTCTTCCTTTCTTATTATGACCAAGGGAGAGCCCATTAAGCGCAGGCGTCATAAAGAAGCTTTTATTCTTACACTTCTGCTGTATCACGGCAGAAGTGCCTTTGCGTTACTTAGTGCACCGCCTGCTAAGTGAATAACGAATAGTGAAAAGTGAATAGTCAAGGTGTCCGCAAAGCGGACATATTTAAAATACATCACTGAAAGCGATACCTTAACTATTCACTATTATTTATTCATTATTCACTATTCACTTAGCAGCAGCGCTCGCAAAGCCTGAATTTACAAAAACTTCTCTTCTCGCTGCTGCGCTTAGGAGCTCTCCCTGAATGTGTGTATGTATCAGAGTGCTGCAAGCTTTGCAAACTGTGCCTTGAGTGCAGGATAGATCTCCACATAAAGCTGATAGAACTTCTCGTACTCCTTGCTTCTCTGAGCATCGGGCTGCTGTATCTTGTCTGTCTTTACAACTGCATGGCAGGCCTCGGGCACGCTTGAGTAGATACCTGCTCCTACTGCTGCAAGCAGTGCAACTCCGAGTGCAGGACCCTCCTTAGAGGAAGCAGTCTTTACCTGACAGCCGTAAAGGTCAGCAAGCATTGATCTCCACAGCGGTGAGCTTCCGCCGCCGCCGCAGGCCATCATATCGGAAACGTTGATATTCATTTGTCTGAACACCTCTACGCAGTCACGCAGAGAGTAGGAAACACCCTCCATAACGGCTCTGAGCATATCCTTCTTTGTGTGCATAGCAGAAAGCCCGAAGAAAACTCCTCTTGCGTCGGGGTCAAGGTGAGGGGTCCTCTCGCCCATAAGATAGGGCAGGTAAAGCAGTCTGTTAGCGCCCACAGGAACAGTCTCTGCCTGCTTATCCATGAGGTAGTACTCATCAACACCCATATACTTGGCAGTCTCCATCTCGCTGTGACAGAAGTTATCCCTGAACCACTTGAGTGACAGTCCTGCACCCTGAGTAACACCCATAACGTGCCATGAATTCGGAACTGCCGCACAGCAGGTATGTACTCTGCCGAGTGTATCTGTTGACATCTGAGATGTATGTGCGAACACAACTCCCGATGTGCCTATAGTTGTGAAGGCCTTTCCGTCCTCGCAGACACCTGTTCCGATCGCAGCCGCAGCATTGTCTCCGCCGCCGCCTACAACGATAGTGCCCTCTTTAAGACCTGTAAGCTCAGCTATCTGCTTTGTGACTCTTCCTGTCACCTCGCAGGACTCATAAACCTTAGCAAGCATTGACATATCAATATCAAGCCCCTCGCAGACCTCCTTTGACCAGCAGCGGTTAGCAATATCAAGAAGCTGCATACCCGATGCATCAGAAACCTCGGTTGCATATTCACCCGTAAGGATAAATCTAAGGTAGTCCTTAGGCAGCAGTATATGTCTGCACTTTTCATAGATGTCAGGCTCGTTGTTTCTTACCCAGAGGATCTTAGCCGCAGTCCAGCCTGTGAGGGCAGGGTTAGCGGTGATAGAGATAAGCTTATCTCTGCCGAGCTTCTGATTCATCTCCTCAACTTCATTAGCTGTTCTCTGGTCGCACCAGATGATAGATTTTCTAAGCACATTATTGTCCTTATCAAGCATAACAAGTCCGTGCATCTGTCCCGAGATACCAATGCCTGCGACCTCATCGCCCCTGACACCGCTCTCATCGAGCACAGCCTTGATAGTAGTCAGCATAGCATCTGACCAGTCCTTAGGGTCCTGCTCTGCGTAGCCGTTCTTCGGCTGATACATCGGGTACTCAACAGTTACCGATGAAACCACCGTGCCGTCCTCCTTGAAGAGAACAGTCTTAGTACCGCTTGTACCGCAGTCAACTCCTAAAATATAAGCCATTTTCAACACTCCGATCTGAATTATTTGCGAAAGGGCATATCAGCCCTCTTTTTCAAGTACAAAGTAGGTATCCTTATCCTCCTCAACGAGCTTTACGATCTTCCAGCCGAGGGTAACAAGATCGTTGAGCTTATCTATCTGAGAGAACCTGTCAAGGGTAGGAGCAAAAGGATATTCCGTGCTCAGCGACTTGGAAACATAAACCTTCTTCTGCATACCAAAACCTCCTTGAAATCAAAAACAAGTACCTATACACTTCTATTATACAACATCTTGTATATAATTGCAAGAGGGTTTGCACAAAAAATATTAACAGAAAACGATTAATTTTTTCATTTTTATAGAAATATTAAAGGAGTACGCCGATATTTGCCGTACTCCTTATGCTTATATTATTTTGGAGAGGAACTCCACAAGTCTTGGATTCTTCGGATTTGAGAAAAACTCCTTCGGAGGCGCCTGCTCAAGAACATTTCCGTCTGCCATGAAAAGCACACGTGAGGCGACCTCTTTTGCAAAGCTCATCTCGTGAGTTACCACCGCCATAGTCATGCCCTCGTCTGCAAGGCGTTTCATCAGCTGCAGAACCTCGCCTACCATTTCGGGGTCAAGTGCTGAGGTCGGCTCGTCAAAGAGTATCATCTCAGGGTTCATAGCAAGTGCCCTTGCAATAGCTATTCTCTGCTTCTGTCCGCCCGAGAGCGTTGCAGGATAAGCATCGGCCTTATCGGGCAGCCCTACCACCTCTAAGAGCTCCTCGGCCATTGAATCAGCCTGGGGCTTGGTCATCAGCCCGAGCTTGTACGGTGCAATTGCAATATTCTGCCTTACCGTCAGGTGAGGGAAGAGATTAAAATGCTGAAACACCATTCCCATTTTCATACGAAGCTTATTAAGCTCATGCTCGCTTGCCTTTGTCAGGTCCTTTCCCTCAAAGATTATCTCTCCCGAGGTCGGGGTCTCCAGCATATTCATACAGCGAAGGAAGGTCGATTTTCCCGAGCCCGAAGGTCCTACTATAACGATCTTCTCTCCCTTTTCGATCTTCTCGTTGATGCCGTTGAGTACAGTAACTTCGCCGAAGGTCTTGACAAGGTTTTTAATTTCTATCACTTTTTGCCAGTCTCCTTTCAAGCCTCATTACCAGATGCGACAGGATCATGACCATAACAAGATATATCAGAGCAACCGCTATCAGAGGCATAAAAGCACTGTAGGTCTGGCTTCTGATAATATCTCCGCCCTTTGTAAGGTCAACTATGCCGATATAGCCTGCTACAGAGGTCTCCTTTAAGAGCACTATGAACTCATTCGCAAGGGCCGGCAGTATAGCCTTGAATGCCTGCGGAAGAATAATGAGCATCATAGTCTGTCTGTAGCTGAAGCCAAGGCTTCTTCCTGCCTCGAGCTGGCCGCCGTCAACCGACATTATTCCCGAACGCACTATCTCAGCAACATAAGCCCCCGAGTTAATTCCGAAGGCAAGTATCGCCACTATGTACTTGCTCAGCTCCACCGACCCGAAAAACACTACCGAGCCGAAGATAACAAAGTACATTATCATAAGCTGAACTACCATAGGTGTTCCTCTGATAACGGTGAGGTACACCTTGCAGAAGAGGTTAAGCACCTTAAAGCGCCCTGTCTTATCGTGGGTCGAGCGGACAATAGCTACCAAAAACCCTATCAGAAAGCCCAGAAGCACCGCACCGACTGTAACTATCAGAGTAGTTTTCAGACCGTTTACGAGGTATTCCCAGCGGGCGTCCTCTATGAAATTCTGTTTGAAATCAGATATAAAGCTGTAATGCATAGCTTTTACCGATCCCCCTCAGAGGAAGGATCAATCCTTTCTTACGATAATTACCTGCTTGGCAGTGGTGTAAGAGTCGGAGAAGAGAACGTTCTTCTTTCTGTCCTCTGTAACTGTCATACCTGCAACGCCTACATCGGCCTTGCCCGACTGTACAGCCGAGATGATAGAGTCAAACTGCATATCGTCGATCTGGAGCTCATAGCCAAGCTCATCGCAGACAGCCTGCATCATATCGCAGTCAAGACCTACGATCTTGTCGCCGTCCTTCTTCTCGTATGGAGGGAACTCCGCATTTGTAGCCATAATAAGCTTGCCCTTGCTTCTGTCAGCATTTTCGGGCGAGGTATAAGCACTCTTGTCGTTGGAATCTTCTATCCAGTTCTTCTTGATAGCATCAAGTGTGCCGTCCTCTTTAAGCTTTTTGAGAGCTGCATTTATATCGGACTGGAGCTGAGTGTTATCGAGCTTCATAGCTATAGCGTATTCCTCGTCAGCGAAGGGCTCATCAAGAATTTCAATATCATCGTTCTTTGATACGAAAACCTTTGCAGGCTCGTTATCAATGATTACTGCATCAACCTTGCCCTGCTTCAAAGCCTGAACTGCATCTGCACCCTTGTTAAAACGCTCTACCTTGGCATCTTTAACGTCTTTGGCATAGATATCTCCTGTAGTTCCGAGCTGAACTCCTATTGTCTTTCCGTCGAGGTCCTTAATGCTGTGAACTGTGTTTGCGGGTGTTCCGCAGGCTGTGAACATTGTTACGCACATCAGTGTGCTCATAGCCAGTGCTGCTAATTTCTTCATAATGATACGTCCTTTCAGTTGTAATTAAGGCAACACCGCATGACCCCTGTGCATCAGATGCGCCGTCCAGATTTTCGTCAGATTGCCTAAATTCGACGCAGGCTTGCTGACGCAAGTCAACGCAGGCTTGCTGACGCAAGTCAAGGAGAATTTGGGTAATATGACGGAAAGCTGGCAAGCAGATGATGTGCAGAGGCGTTAGCCGCGGGTCGTGCGGTGTTGCCTTATACTTTAACCTATCCATTATATCACGTTTATACGCTAATTTCAATACTACTTTAATTTTTTTACAAAAATTTGATGAATAGCAAGATCAATCGACTTTACAAACAGGTTTTGGTGTGTTATACTATCTTATCTGAGTTTATGAGGAGTGCTTTTATGGTATCTTTACTGCTGGCTGTAATATATCTGGCATTTATAAGTCTCGGTCTGCCCGACCCTTTGCTCGGTGCTGCCTGGCCGACTATATATAAGGAGATCGGTGTTCCGCTTGGGTGGTCGGGAGTGATCTTTATGATCATTTCCGCAGGCACTGTAGTTTCAAGCCTTCAGAGCGACCGCCTTACAAGAAAGCTCGGAGCAGGCCTTGTCACAATGCTGAGTGTTATGATGACGGCTGCGGCACTCTTCGGCTTTTCGATAAGCCATTCGTTCGTTTCGCTCTGCCTGTGGGCTATACCCTACGGCCTTGGAGCAGGCAGCGTTGATGCGGCACTGAATAACTATGTTGCACTCCACTATGCGAGCCGCCACATGAGCTGGCTTCACTGTATGTGGGGAGTGGGCACAACTATAGGACCGTTTATCCTCAGCAACGCACTTGCCTCGGGAGGAACGTGGAATGACGGCTACAGGCATATCTGCTATTTACAGCTGGGGCTTACCCTTATACTTATGCTGAGTCTGCCCCTCTGGAAGAAAAGGGGAGAGCCGCAAAACGGAGAAGAGCTCTCGGACAGGCCGATGAAGCTGAAAGAGATAATAGCACTCCCGGGAGCTAAGGAGGTAATGCTCTGCTTTTTCTGCTACTGTGCAGTGGAGCAGACGGTAAGCCTTTGGGCGAGCAGCTTTCTTGTTAAGGTCAAGGGGATAGATACGGTCACAGCGGCAAAGTTTGCAGGGCTTTTCTTCATAGGGATAACAGCCGGCAGGGCAGTGAACGGCTTTGCAACGCTTAAATTTACCGACAAGTTTTTGATACGCTTCGGGCAGTCGGTAATAGGGCTCGGCATACTTATGATGCTGCTGCCGCTTGGAAACACAGTGGCTTTAGCAGGCTTTGTAACGGTCGGAGTTGGCTGTGCGCCCGTGTACCCCTGCGTAATTCATTCGACACCTGCACACTTCGGGGCAGAGAGGTCGCAGGCGATCATCGGAGTACAGATGGCAAGTGCCTATGTGGGAACCTCGGTCATGCCGCCTGTGTTCGGAGCACTCAGCTCTGTGACGGGGCTTAGTGTGCTTCCTGTATTTCTGCTGGTGCTGCTCGGTGCAATGATATTCATGCATGAGCGGCTTTGCCTGAAAGCACCCGATTAAATTTCTATTCCGATCTGTATTGCAGTCTAAGCTTCGCATTAATTGAACATTTGCAGCAAGCAAAAGCCCACTCCGAAATGAAGTGGGCTTGTGTATTATTATAATCTCCGCACTATTTTGCTCTGCGTTCAAGGCAAGAGAAGTCCAAGCAAAAGTGCGTCGCGTATTAGCCGTGCGGCGAGCACTGCAGGGTTTTCCCTGCCCCACCTCCGAAATGAAGTGGGCTTAAATATTATTATGCTATAGTTCAGCTTATCCCATTACAACAACTACGTTGGTCTGGTCGGTAAGCTTGTCTGCGCTGAGGTAGCAGCCCTCTACAGCTTCGCCGTTTACTGTCATTGACTTAACTCCGCTCTGTACATGATCGGGATTCTGAATGTCGATGGAAAGATGCTTGCCTCTGAAATTCTTCTCGATCTTGAAGCCGTCCCACTCGTGAGGGATAGACGGGCTGATAGTAAGACCGTCAGCATCGGGTCTCATACCGCAGATACCCTCAACACAGCCTACCATTACGGTCGAGCCTGTTCCTGTCAGCCAGTGAACGTGCGAACGTCCTGCGTAAGGTGAACGTGTAGACTCGGTGAACTGTCCGTGAACGTATGGCTCAAGGACTCTCTGCTCTGCCTTGTCATTCATGTTAGCAGGTGAGGACTCGAGGAAGTACTCGAATGCTCTGTCGCCGTGTCCGAGGAGAGACTCAGCCAGTATAGCCCAGCCCTGTGTCTGCGAGAAGATACCGCCGTTCTCCTTAGTGTCGGGGTTGAAGATGTGCATGAGAGCACCGTCAAAGTAGTGGTCTACATAAGGCGGCTCCATGATCTTAACGCCGTAAGGAGTGTTCAGTATTCTGTGTACGCTCTCCATAGCTGTCTCAGCCTGCTCCTTTGTAGCAAAGCCTGAGATAACTGCCCATGACTGAGGATTGAGCCACATAGATGCCTCGGGATCGTTCTTGGCACCTACTACCTCGCCGTTGTCACGGATACCGCGGATAAATCTGTCCTCGTCCCAGCAAGCAGCTAAGCTCTCGCCAAGCTCTGCCTGAACCTTTTCGATGTATGCGATGTACTCAGTATCGTTTTTCTCCTGAGCGTACTTCTTTATAACGCTCATAGCATAGTAGAGCTGGAATGCCACGAAGGTAGACTCGCCCTGCTTGCCCATTCTCAGACAGTCGTTCCAGTCAGCGTGCAGACCTGCAGGCATCTTGTGTGCGCCGAGTCTCTCCTGCGAGAAGCGGATAGCATTCTTCAGATGCTCATAAACTGTAGCCTCTCCGCCGCCTGTCTCAGCGTAAACGATGACCTCATCAAGGAATGCCTTGTTGCCTGTCTCTCCGATGTACTTCTCGATAGTCGGGAAGAGCCAGAGAGCGTCATCAGCTCTGTAGGAGGGGTGTCCTGTTTCCTTAGCGTAAACGCTGTTCTCGTCGTTCTCATCGGGGCAGGTCTCGTTGCCTGCGTTGTGGTCAAACTTAACGAGGGGCAGTCCGCCGCCGTTTGAAACCTGTGCCGAGAGCATAAATCTGATCTTCTCAGCAGCAAGCTCGGGATTGATATGGATAATACCCTGAATATCCTGAACAGTATCTCTGTAGCCGTAGCCGTTTCTCAGACCGCAGTAAATGAACGATGCAGCTCTTGACCAGATAAATGTAATGAAGCACTGATAAGCGTTCCATACGTTTACCATGTTGTTGAACTTATCATTCGGGGTGCTGATCTGGAAGTTATTGAGCTGGCCGTGCCAGTAGTCGATAAGCTCCTTAAGCTCAGCGTCAACCTTGCCTGCTGTCTTATACTCAGCCATGATAGCGTCAGCAGTCTTGGGGTCCTTCTGACCTACAACGTAGATGACCTCGGTTGTCTCTCCGGGAGCAAGCTTAGCAGCCGACTGCAAAGCACCGCAGGCATTGGAGTTATAGTTCATAGCACCGTCGCACTTGCCGTTCTCGACTGCGATCGGGTTGCCGTAGGTTCTGTAGGAGCCTATAAAGCTGTCGAAGTTACCGTTAGCGGAAACAACATCAGCACCAACAAGGCCGAAGAATCTTTCTCTGTGGTTAGAGCCGTCAGCGTCCTTGCCGCTGTTCTCGTTTATGTGCTGAACTATCTTGTTGCCCTCAAGGCTTGTCCTTGTGATGAAGAGGGTATACTGCAGGTTTACCTGATCCTGCTCATAGTTGTTCTCATTGGTGAACTCGCAGAAGCCGAAGAGCGAGAGGTCTCTTTCCTTATCGGAGGTATTAGTTACCTTGACTCTCCAGATCTCATGCGTCTTGTTCAGAGGAACATAGTAAGTGATCTCTGACTTGATGCCTGCATACTCACTTGTGATAGTGGTATAAGCTGTACCGTGACGGCACTCGGTCTTATACTGATCAAGGGGCTTGCCTACAGGCTGCCAAGTAGCAGACCAGTAATCCTTGCTCTCATTATCTCTGATGTAGACATATCTGCCAGGCAGGCCGATATTTGAATTGAAGCGGTAGCGGAGGATCCTTCCGTTTGCACCGCTCTTGACGAAGCTGTAGCCTCCGCCGTTATTTGAAACGATAGCACCGTACTCGGGCGAGCCTAGGTAGTTAGCCCAGGGTGCAGGGGTATCGGGTCTGGTGATGACATATTCCTTGTTTTCAAGGTCAAAATATCCATACTGCATATTATCATACGCTCCTTTGAATTTATTTGGCACGAAGCCATACCTGTACATATATTTTAACATATCTTTCCCGACATTACAAGGGGGTAAGCAGAAAAATCC
>ONLC01000238.1 GCA_900318545.1 uncultured Eubacteriales bacterium | reverse complement strand
GGTTTTCAGCTCATCAAGGGCAACGGGCAGGCAGCCCTTCTTGAAGTATACCTTTTCGGGGGCTCTGAACCAAAGCATATTCTCTCTCCTCTCAACAACTGTCTTAACGTTCAGCAGGTGCTTGACACCGACGTTCTCCGATACGGAGTTACCGCCCCAAGAGCCGCAGCCCAGTGTCAGTGAGGGAGCGAAATTAAAGTTGTACAGATCGCCGATACCGCCCAGTGAAGAAGGTGTGTTTACGATCAGACGGCAGGTCTTCATTCTCTCTGCGAACTTCATGAGCTTTTCTCTCTCGTTCACATTGTCTATCCACAGCACCGAGGTATGACCCAGACCGCCGTTGTTTCTCAGCAGTGCATCAGCCTTGTTCAGTGCATCGTCAAAATCTTCAGACTTGTACATACCCAGTACAGTAGTCAGCTTTTCGTGACCGAAAGCCTCCTCGGGATCAGTGCTTGTAGCCTCACCGATCAGTACCTTTACATTCTCGGGAACTTCAAAGCCGCACAGCTTAGCAATAGTCACAGGACGCTGACCAACGATCTTCGCATTGAGCGCACCGTTGATTATCATAGTGCTTCTGACCTTGTCAGCTTCCTCATTGTTAAGAAAATAACAACCTCTTGCTTTCAGCTCAGCCTTTACTTCCTTATAGATCTTCTTATCAACGATCAGTGTCTGCTCTGTAGCGCAGATCATACCATTATCAAATGTCTTTGAGTGTATGATGGAGTTTACAGCTACCTTGATATCTGCGGAAGCATCAATGATAGCAGATGCGTTACCTGCACCAACGCCCAGTGCGGGAGTACCCGAAGAATAAGCAGACTTTACCATTCCGGGGCCGCCTGTAGCCAGTATCAGGTCGGAATCTCTCATGATCTGGTTTGTCATATCCAGTGAAGGAACATCTATCCAGCCGATGATGTTCTCGGGTGCGCCTGCCTCAACAGCAGCATCCAGCACGATCTTAGCAGCAGCTATCGTGCAGTTCTTTGCACGGGGGTGTGGGCTGATGATGATACCGTTTCTGGTCTTCAGAGAGATCAGTGTCTTGAAAATAGCAGTAGATGTGGGGTTTGTGGTAGGTATAACCGCAGCTATCAGACCGATAGGCTCATATATCCTTGTAGTACCGTAAGACTCGTCCACATCAAAAGCACCGCAGGTCTGAACATTCTTATACTTATTATAGATATGCTCAGCTGCATAGTTGTTCTTGATGACCTTATCCTCAACTATACCCATGCCTGTTTCTTCAACAGCCATCTTAGCCAGCGGTATTCTTGCCTTGTTAGCAGCAAGAGCAGCAGCCTTGAATATCTTGTCTACCTGTTCCTGTGTATAGGTCGCAAAGATAGCCTGAGCCTCTCTTACCTCTTTGATCTTGGCTTCCAGAGCTTCAACGCTGTCTACCACGATGGGCTTCTTTGTTTTCGCCATAATATTACCTCCATCAATATCGGACTTCCTTGTAAAAATTCGGTCCATTCATTTTACGGTCGATAAGACCATTACTCTCCCTATGATGATTATATTATATCAGTTTGTTATTTTTTTGTCAATCCTATATTACCAGAACTTTTTTAATTTTTTCTGAACGTTTGCCCACCTCTCAAACTTTATCACGACCCTACTATGATGAATCATATTAAACGACATAATTTTCTGTATATTCCACACTCATCATAACAAGTATCATAGTTCCGGGCTAGGATAAGCTACTCATGCCTCATAGCTATGCTTTGTTACCGAGCGCCTTTTTATTCTATTTAAACAAAAAGTTGTGACGAGCTGGCTGTCCGGGCTAGGATAAACTGCCTTTGTTGCACAACTCTTGAAAGCTACCGAGCGCCTATCTATGCCCTCAAACAAAATAACGTGACGAATCGGCGTTCCGGGCTAGGATAAGCTACCTTTAGTAACCAACTATATCCTGCTACCGAGCGCCTATCTTCGCCCTAAAACCAAAAGACGTGACGAATTGGCTGTCCGGGCTAGGAAAAAGCGCTGCTCTTTGTGGGAACAGCGCTTTTGTATCAAATTATTTCATGCTTTTCTTGAGCTTGTTCTGCTCTTCTTCCATGAGCTTCATCAGATCTTCCAGTGAAGCGTCGCCCGACATACCGCTGCTTGCAGGTCTCCTTCTCTGGGGAGGTCTGCGTTTCGGTCTGCGGTTAGCAGGTGCAGCACCGTTCGCTGCATTCTCGCCGTCTACCATCTTGGAAGCCTTCTCGTAGTATTCGCTCATCTTCTCGTCTTCTCTGAGGCTCAGGCTGCCCTTTGCAGCAGGTGCCTCCTCAGGAGCGCTCTGCTCTGCTGCCGCAGGCTTTTCTGCCTTAGGTGCAGGCTTTTCAGCTCTCTCACGTCTTGGTGCGAGCTCTTCAAAGTCGTCAACAGGCTGTCTCTTCTTTCTTGCAGGTGCGAGAACTTCCTCTTCGTCCTCGTCCTCCTCAACAGGTTCAGCCTTTCTGCGCTTTCTTACAGGAGCAAAGTCCTCGTCGTCTTCATCTTCCTCGATGATCCTTGCCTTCTTGCGCTTTCTGGCGATCTGCTCACCCTCGCTCTTGCCGCCGAACAGGAAGTCGTCAAGCTCTACCTCTTTCTCTTCCTCTTCGTCGTCCTCGTCCTCATCGTCGTCATCATCGTTTGTATGAGTTGCAATGGCGATTATCAGTTCTATCAGCACCAGCAGGAACAGCGGAACTACCGCACAGCACAGCATACCCAGCTTAGTTGTCATAAAGCTGATGACTGTGCCTGCTGTTTTGAAGTAGCTTGTACACTCACCTATCAGATCGGAAAAAGCAACCTCAAAAGTCTTGTTGCCGTTAGCCACGGTGTAAGTCAGATGTGTGCTGTCGTCTGTTTTCTCTGCATTAGCCAGCCAGAACACGCCTGTGCCCACGCCATCAACATTCTCACAAAGCACCGCATGACCTATCTTGTCCTCGGGATTATTATTGATAGAACCCTCAGATGCGATGACCAGCACATTCTTGGGCACAGCCACCTGTGCGCCTTCATCACCGTTGGTCAGCAGATCTTCCTTGGTCAGGAAAAGGCTGTATCCCATAACGCTGGGTGTTACCTCTTCATTCTTGAAGACCTTGCCCACGCCGAAAACTATCAGCATTTCCAATATGATAAATACTATAAAAAATACCAGTACACTTTTA
>ONLC01000127.1 GCA_900318545.1 uncultured Eubacteriales bacterium | reverse complement strand
AGCGTTGCCTGTGATAGTGTTTATTTCGCCGTTGTGTACGATCAAACGGTTCGGGTGAGCTTTCTGCCAGCTCGGATTTGTATTTGTTGAGAAACGTGAGTGTACCATTGCGATCGCGGAAGTGAAGTCCTCGCTCTGAAGGTCGGTGTAGAAACGTCTCAGCTCGTCAACGAGAAACATTCCCTTATACACAATAGTACGGCTTGAAAGTGAGCATACATATGTGTCCTCGTTGGACTGCTCAAATTCGCGCCTTGCGATGAAGAGCCTGCGGTCGAAGTCAAGACCTTTATTGCAGTCAGCCGGGCGCTTCACGAAAGCCTGCATTATACAGGGCATACTGTCAAGTGCCTTGTGACCTAGTATAGAAGCGGAAGTCGGGACTTCACGCCAGCACAGGAATTTTATTCCGTTGTTATCTGTTATTTTTTCAAAGAGCTTCTTTGCACGGTCGCGGTGAAGCTCATTCTGCGGGAAGAAGAACATTCCCACGCCGAAGTCGCCGTTCTCGCCGAGGTCAGCGCCGAGCTTCTTACCTTCTTCTATAAAGAAGCTGTACGGCATCTGTACAAGTATTCCAACACCGTCGCCTGTCTTGCCCTCGGCGTCCTTGCCGGCACGGTGTTCCAGCTTTTCAACGATAGTGAGAGCATTTTCCACAACATACCGTGACTGTTCGCCATTGATGTTCACTACTGCTCCGATACCGCAGTTATCGTGCTCAAAGCGCGGACTGTAAAGTCCCTGCTGCTGGTAAGGAGCCTCTGTTCTGAAATTGTCCATATCATTCACTTGCCTTTCCGATGCGGAGCACCATTGATCCGCACCGCATTACATAATAAAAAAGACGTCCATACAGACAGTAAGCCTGTACGAACGCCCTTGTTGCTAAAAACATCTTATCACGTTAAAGCGGAAATGTCAATAGAAAAAAAGGGCATTTCAGCGGTTTCGTTAAAACTGCACAGTTATTACTCGCTAACGTCTGAGAAAAAATATGCGATACGTCAATTTTCAAAAAAGCTATTGACAAATCCGTCGCAATGAGCTATAATGGCATTGTAAACAGCAAGGGAGCTGCGGATATGGAATCCGTAGCTCTCTTTTTTGGTTTAAGCGCTAATTCCATACACAAAGGGGTGTATGAAGTCTCAGGACTTCTGCACCCCTTTGATATTTATGCTGTAAATTATCAAGGAGGTATTCTTATGGACTCTCAGACAATTCTGCAACAAGCTGCCGAAAACACTGACAAAACCATTTTCGGCGTATGGTTTCTTATAGGCGCTGCTCTCGTATTCTTTATGCAGGCAGGCTTCGCAATGGTGGAGACAGGCTTCACCCGTGCAAAGAACGCCGGCAACATCATTATGAAGAACTTAATGGACTTCTGTATCGGTACAGTTGTTTTCATTCTCATAGGCTTCAGTCTCCTCTTCGGTGAGGACGCCGTCGGCATAATCGGCGAGCCCGGATTTGACATCTTCACTTCCTACGGCTCATTCGACTGGTCAAACTTCGTTTTCAACCTTGTATTCTGTGCAACGACAGCTACTATCGTTTCCGGTGCAATGGCTGAAAGAACAAAATTCTTATCCTACTGCGTTTACTCAGCTATCATCAGTGCTGTTGTTTATCCTATCGAGGCACACTGGGGCTGGGGCGGCGGCTGGCTCAGCCAGTGGGGCTTCCACGATTTCGCAGGCTCAGCACATATCCACATGGTCGGCGGTATCGCAGCTCTCGTTGGTGCAGCAATCCTCGGACCAAGAATCGGTAAATTCCATAAGACAAAGGACGGCGAGATCAAGGTAAACGCTATCCCAGGTCACAACCTTACAATTGGTGCACTCGGCTGCTTTATCCTCTGGTTCGGCTGGTACGGATTCAACGGCGCAGCTTGTACTTCAATAGATCAGCTCGGTTCAGTATTTCTTACAACAACAGTTGCTCCTGCTATCGCAACAGTAACTTGTATGATATTCACATGGCTCAAATACGGCAAGCCTGATGTTTCAATGTGTCTTAACGCTTCACTTGCAGGTCTCGTAGGTATCACAGCTCCTTGTGATGTAACAGACTGCCTCGGCGCTTCAATAGTTGGTATCGTTTCAGGCTTACTCGTATGCTTCGGCGTATGGTTCCTCGACTACAAACTCCACATCGATGATCCTGTTGGTGCAGTTGCAGTTCACATGATGAACGGTATCTGGGGTACAATCGCAGTTGGTCTCTTTGCAAACCCTGAGGTTCCCGGATATTCACTGGTTGACCAGAACGGCGATCAGCTCTCAGGTCTTTTCTACGGCGGCGGCTTCGGACTTCTTGGCAGACAGCTCGGCGGTTTCGCAGCTATCGCTTGCTTCACAGTAGTTTCAATGATAATCGTTTTCCAGCTTATCAAGCACACTATTGGTCTTCGTGCTTCTGAGCAGGAAGAGATCATCGGTCTTGACGTTACAGAACACGGTCTTATCTCCTCTTACGCAGACTTCGCTCCCGCACTTACAGACGCAGGAATGTTCGGATACACAAAGGACGACGCAAAGAGCGTTGAAAAGGTCGAAAAGAAGAAGGGTGCAAAGAAACCCGAAAAGAAGCCTGCTGCTACAGTTGATGAAGCAGTAGAAGTAAAGAACTACTCCACACCTTCACCTGATGGTGCAACAAAGCTCACAAACATTGTTGTTATATTCAAACAGCAGAAATTACAGCAGTTCATTGAAGCTATGGAACACATTGACGTCAAGGGCATCACAGTAACAAATGTACTTGGCTGCGGAATGCAGAACGGACAGACAAACTACTACCGTGGTGCAGCTGTTGAAATGAATCTGCTGCCTAAGGTAAAGGCTGAAATTGCAGTATGTGCAGTTCCTGTTGAAAAGGTAGTTGCAGCAGCAAAGGCTGCTCTTTATACAGGCAACTACGGTGACGGTAAGATGTTCATTTACGACATCGAGAACGTAATCAAGATCAGAACAGGCGAGGAAGGCTACAACGCACTCCACGATTCGGCTGAATGGGAAAAAGCATAATATGATAGTGGCACTGCGGATAATTCGGTAATCATTATCCGCAGCTGACCCCACATTATATAGTACTGGGAGGTAATTACAATGGAAAAAATAACTGATTTCTTTGGTTCAATGGTATTCGACGACAGAATCATGAAAGCTACACTTTCAGAAAAGGTGTACAAATCACTGAAAAGAACGATAGACAGAGGAACTCCTCTTGATATATCCGTTGCAAATGCAGTTGCGGCTGCAATGAAGGAATGGGCAGTTGAAAAGGGCGCTACTCACTACACCCACTGGTTCCAGCCAATGACAGGCGTTACTGCTGAGAAGCACGACAGCTTCATCTCTCCCGCACCTGACGGAAGAGTTATTATGGAATTCTCAGGCAAGGAGCTTGTAAAGGGTGAGCCTGACGCTTCGTCATTCCCATCAGGCGGACTTCGTGCAACTTTTGAAGCAAGAGGATACACAGCATGGGATCCTACTTCTTATGCATTCATCAAGGACGGCACACTTTACATTCCTACTGCATTCTGCTCATACACAGGTGAAGCACTTGATAAGAAAGTACCTCTCCTGCGTTCAATGGAAGCTCTCAACAAGCAGGCTATCCGTATACTTAAACTCTTTGGCAATGACAAGGTCAAGAGTGTAAAGACCTCTGTTGGTCCCGAGCAGGAATACTTCCTCGTTGACCGTGAGATGTGGAAGAAGAGAAAAGACCTGATCATGACAGGTCGTACCCTCTTCGGCGCTATGCCTCCTAAGGGACAGGAAATGGACGACCACTACTTCGGTTCTATCAAGCCAAGAGTTGCTGAATATATGGCTGATCTCGACAAGGAGCTTTGGAAGCTTGGCATTCTTGCAAAGACAAAGCACAACGAAGTTGCTCCTGCTCAGCATGAGCTGGCTCCTATATATGATACAACAAATATTGCCGCAGACCATAACCAGCTGACAATGGAAGTAATGCAGAAGGTCGCACTTCGTCACGGACTTGTTTGTCTGCTCCATGAGAAGCCATTTGCAGGTGTCAACGGCTCAGGCAAGCACAACAACTGGTCTATCTCAACAGATCAGGGCGAGAATCTCCTTTCTCCCGGTGAAACTCCAGCTGAAAATGCGCAGTTCCTGCTGTTCCTTGCCGCAGTTATCAAGGCTGTTGACGACTATCAGGACTTACTGAGACTTTCAGTTGCTACCGCAGGCAACGACCACAGACTTGGTGCAAATGAAGCTCCGCCTGCTGTTATATCCATATTCCTCGGCGACGAACTCACAGCCGTTCTGGACGCTATCGAAAAGGATAAGCCATACGGCGGAACAAAGAAAGAAAAAATGCAGCTTGGCGTTGATGTTCTGCCTAAGTTCAGCAAGGACTCCACTGACCGTAACAGAACTTCCCCATTTGCATTTACAGGCAACAAGTTTGAATTCCGTATGCTTGGTTCCTCCAACAGTATCTCATGCGCTAATATCCACCTCAACGCCGCAGTTGCAGAGGAGCTGAAGCAGTTCGCAGATAAGCTGGAAGGTGCTAAGGACTTCAACAAGGCTCTTCACGAGCTCATCAAAAAGACTATCAAGGATCACAAGCGTATCATCTTCAACGGCAACGGCTACGATGATTCATGGATAAAGGAAGCCGAAAAGCGCGGTCTTATGAACCTTAAGACCACAGCTGATGCAATGCCGCATATCTGCGACAAGAAGAACGTGGATATGCTCACCTCTCATGGTGTATTCACCGAGGCTGAGATAAATTCACGCTGTGATATCATGCTTGAAAACTACATCAAAACAGTCAATATCGAAGCTATTACCATGATAGATATGGCACGCAAGGAGATAATCCCTGCCGTTTCAAAGTTCGCAGCTGATACAGCTTATGCAGTATCAATTAAGAAGAGTGTATCAAAGGCAGCCTGCAAGTATGAGAGCAGTCTTGTTACGGAGCTTTCAGAGCTCATTGATGAAATGGATTCGGCAACAACAAAGCTTGAAAAGGTAGTGGCTGACTTCAAAAAACAGGACGTTATCATAAAGGCTTCCGAATTTGTCCGCGACACTATGCTGCCTGCAATGGATAAGCTCCGCAGTGCCGCTGACAAGGCTGAAGTTGTGACCTCTGAAACATACTGGCCGTTCCCTGCATATGACAAATTGCTCTTTGGAGTTTGATATACAGTTACAGCATAAATATAGTAGCGATCCGCCTGAGCTTTCATTAGTTCAGGCGGATTGCTGCATTAATAAGGATTTTGTCGTATAATGAAAGATGAGCGCTTCCAAGTATCGTTTATGATAACTTCGAAATTGTTAACTTCTGATCTTGACTTATCCAATAGAAAAATGCCTTCTGTAACAATCTCGTATGGGAATGAATGATTACATGAATTACGGATATCAAAGCTCAAATAAGAACCACGCGTTAGGTTATCTGTCATTTTGTAATTACCTTAGAAAAATAAAACCGCTTAGAAGTCTATTCTAAGCGGTTTATCCACTGGAGCTTGTGACGGGACTCGAACCTGCGACTACGTGTTTGGACATAGAGGGAACGGATGTTCCCTCTATTGCCTTTATGCCGCATTTTTTGCGGTTCTGTCCAGATTGCCTACAAACTTATAGTATATTTCGACCTGCTGATAAGTATTGCCGTCAATTTCTTCCTTATGATGGACTAAGACCTTATCGATAAGTTCATTGATAATTTCAGAGTTCAGCTCTTTAATGTCAGTGTACTGATCAATGATCTTTGTAAACTTTTCAGTTTCGTCGTTCTGGAATGAATACTTATTGAGCTCCTCGTTTATCCCTGATACCGATGTCATTAACGTATGAAGTTCACTTTCAAACCTGTTTGACATCTGTACATAACGGTCATCGGACAGCTTCCCGAGCGCATTGTCCTCATACAGCTTGTTTAGCAGATGATTAAGCTCTTCAATTCTGTTTTGGGACTTTTTAAGTTCGTTTTTCAGCTGCGCTATCCTTTGGCTGCTGATGCCGCTGCATTTGTTATTAAGGAAAGCTCTGAATTCCTCTTTGTTCTTACGATATGACTTCAATACCCGCCTGATGTCTTTAAGTACGATGTCGTAAATTACATCGTAGTTGATGTAATGCGAAGCACAGTATTCCTTGCCGTGAGTTTTATACATCCAGCATGAGTATGCTCCGTGGTATGTACCGTCTTTGCGTTTCTTCTGCGAGTAGGTGAGTGCGTGACCGCAGTCCGCACAGTACAGGTGTCCTGCGAATATCTGGAACTCTCCTGTTTTAGTCGCGCGGCGTTTTACGCTCATCATTCTGTGTGCATCGTCCCATAGCTCCTGAGAGATTATCGGCTCATGACAGTTCTCAACTATTAT
>ONLC01000126.1 GCA_900318545.1 uncultured Eubacteriales bacterium | reverse complement strand
GGCTTTTTTCAGCTTCTCCACCCTCTGCCATACGGTGAAGCCGCTTTTATCGTACGAGTCAAGGCTCGATGTAGATTCGAGCTTGACCTCTATCTTCATTTTACCGCCCGCACCGTTATCAATAAAGGTATCATACCCGAGGGTATAAACCTCCTCGTCACGTGAAATCTGAGCGAGCTTTTCATATCTTGTATTTATAAAGATGTAAAGCCTGTCAACGAGAGTGTTTACGAACTTGTTCTCGTAGGTCATAAGGCTTTCTTCTTTATGAATGTTGAGTATTTTTGACGGGGTTATCTTACCCGTTTTTTTGTCAATGCTCTGAATAAGGTCGGTATGCTGAGCCAGATGCTTAACAGACTCGACCGTTATCTTTCTTGAAAGAGCGATAGGCACGATCTCCTCAACGTCCTCAATAGTACGCCTCGGGTCACGCAGCACATTATCTACATGGAGCAGACCGTTCTCGATAGTTTCTACCCATGAAACATCGATGGCCTTAGCCATGAGCTTTCTGTTTACAGCAAAGGTATTTCGGCTTGCTTGAATGAGCGACTCGAGATTACCGTACAGCTCATCATCACCGAAAGCCTCTAAGGACTGTTTGAAGTCCTCATACCATTCTCCGTACTGGCCGCCCAATCAATTCACCACCTTTGTAATGATCTTTTTACTGCAATGAATTATCAGAACAGCTTCTGCAGTCTTTCGAGGTAAGCCACAGACTCCTTCATCTGATTCTTACCGAAGGACTTATGAATGTAAATAACAAGCTCTCTGAGCTCATCTCTGAGCATAGCAAGGTTGAGAGACTCAAACTTTCTGAATATCTTTGTTGCAAGAACGTAGTCGATACCGTCAAGCTCCTCGCCGCCGCAGGCAACGTAAACAGGAACGAACAGCCCCATCTGCTTCAGAATACGGTTACCGAAGGCCACTCTGAGCTTTTCAATTACCCACAGGTCAAGCTGCTGGATCTTCTTCAGGTTTTCCTGAGAGATAGGGTACTTGTCCCAAGCCTCCTGGAAGAGCACCTCCAGATGATCGAAGCCCATGTGTATAGGCCCCTGGTCGGGAGCATCAAAAGCAACGCCCTTAGCGTCAAGGTTGATAGGCTGAGCACGGTCGTAAACCTTATCTGAGATAGCAAAGGTCGAGTCGTCGTTATTAGCCGTACCGATATACCATATATTCTGAGAAATAACAAGCTTACCCTTGTCAAGTCTTTCAGGGTCAGTGCTCCACACGTTTGGTACAATGTCGAGCTCCCACTCATCAGCGTTAGGCATTTCGAGTATGGAGAGCATCTCAGCGAAGTAGTACTCAATACGTGCGATGTTCATCTCATCGAGAAGGATAAGGTTGATATCGTTATTATAGTTTGAGGAGTAAATTCTCTTGAGAACCTCAGTCTCGTTGAAGTTCTTTGTAAATTCATTGAAGTAACCGAAAAGCTCGGTTCTGTCACGCCATGAAGGCTGAACGGAAGCGATAGTAGTATCATTTGCAAGGAATTTACCAAACGAGTACGGAAGTGACGTTTTACCTGTACCTGAAATACCCTGCAGGATAATAAGCTTTGTAGATGCCATACCTGCAACAAACAGCCATATAGTTTTAGGCTCATAGAACAGGTGCATTCTCGAGCAGGCAAAGTTTCTGTACATATCGCAGAACTGTGCAAGCGTAATGCTGTTGTCATACTCGGGCGGCTGATAGTTCTTATAGAAATTATCGACCTCAATGAGCTTCGAGAATCTGATATCTGTAGTATGAATCACACCGTCCTCGGCAACAGCAGGCGCTTCGGAAGCTCCGCCCTCGCCTGCTTCTCCCAGACCGTAGCCTGTGCCGTCAGCCAGTGAGAGAGCACCGGAGGTAGGAATACCCATCTGAGCTACCTTCATAGCCATGATCTCGTCCTTCTCCTTAGTCATCTTGAGCACCTGTCTCTGCAGGTGAGCTATCTCCTCGAGCAGGTCCTCGTTGCTGACGATAGAGTGCCTGAACCTGATATATTTTCGTATTGCAAGAATTATCAGGAACACTATCAGTACATAGATAGCAATTACCACTATAATAGCGAGTATAGCCAGTATCCAGCCAAGAGCACCGAAGTCTGTAGAGTATGTTTTGAATATGCTTATGTAGTTCTTTATGTTGAAGATCTGTTTCAATCCGTGCCACAGACCTGTAAAGATCATGGCAAAGCCTTTCAGCATTTCAGATATGAAAACAAAAAACCATTTAAGAAAGCTGTTCATATTTTTCTCCGATCAGTAGTTTTACTCCTCTTTATTCTCGGGAGCTTCTTCTTTTTCGGCTGTTTCCTCGGGTTTATTCTCGGGCTCAGCCTTAGCTTCGGGTGCAGTTTCTTCTTTTACTTCATCTTTAGTCTCTTTTTCGGAGTCCTCACCCTCCTTACCCTTCTGGCTTGCGAGGTACTCCTCTATAGCACGTTTCTTGATCTCTTCCTCATCGTCCTCAGTAAGCTTGGGCTTTCTGATATCGTTGACTGTCATTATGAACTTATAAAGCTCGAACAGGAAGAACAGTGCCATAGGAATGATAATGCAGATAAAGAAGCCTGTTTTGGTTCTCAGGAAATCCATCACCTTACCGAAGCCCGATATCTTCATTTCGGTCCACTTACCGATGATATCGCTTGCATAAGCGGGCAGATCATCATCAAGGCCGTTGTTATCGCCTCGTGTAACGAAACTTCTCGAGTTCTCGGTGATATTTATATCCACGATCCTATGCGTATTTTTCTGTTTCTTACCGTCAATGATAGTCCAGAAGGTGATAACATCGCCTTTTTTGAGCTTTGTAATATCATCGACTTCCTTAACAAGTATCATATCGCCCTTTTTGAAGGTCGGCTTCATCGAGTCTGACTCAACGGTCATAGGCATATATCCGAAAAGGTTTGCCACACCGTTGTTTCTGTCCGATGAAAATACAAGGATGGTTATAAGCAGGGCAAGTATCAGAACTATCCATGCTATTACGTTTACAATGATCTTTAGTGCTTTCTTCATATTTATTTAACTCCTTCACCTATCAGGTTGATTCAACTATCTTAAAGTCCATGCCAAGCTTCATAGTACCGCCGATTATATCATCGGTGCAGTCGGGGTCGTTGCCCTCCAGCCAGATAACTACCGTATATTTATCCTTAGCCTTCGGTTCAAACTCCTTATGCTTGTTTGTCATGACTATTGTATTTGACTTGAATTCCTTATCACAGTCAGATTCTTTTCCGCTTCCGTTTGACTTAGTCTTACCGTAAACGGTTTTCTCCCCGTTCACATAGAGAGCGACTCTTATTGCCTCGTCAACGTGATTAGTAACGTTTTCGATAGTCATTCTTCCTGAATAGGTAAGAGTGTCATCGCCCGAGTTTATGAGATAGAACGTATAGGCGATGTAGCTGTCACCGTTGTGACTTCCGTTGACCATATCAATGTTTTCCGGGAGGTCCTCACCGCTGATGTTTGTCATATCGTAAACTATATCAGCATTCAGCTGAGCATTCGCTCTGTCAAACTCCGGTGTCTCCGACAGGGTAAGTCCCTGCTGGAGCATATCATATTTACTGATCTTGACCGTAAAGCTTCCGTATTTATCATAAAAATATGAAAACGCATAAGCTATTGCAACGATAGCGATCAGTATGATAAGAAGGAGCGACAGTATCCTTACGATAACCACATGACGCTTGACCTCTTTGGCTGTTCTTCTGAGTTCAAGAACATCTCTGATTTTTTCGTCCAAAGCAATTCTCCGTTTCTTATTATTGATTATTTGTCTGTTCCTGAGTTTCCGAGGGTTCGGGTTCTTCCTCCTCATCGCCTCTTCGTCTTACATATCTCTCGGCAATATATTTACCTGCCAGAGACCCTGCACAGTACCGACATTCAAAGCCGAACAGCTTTTCGGCCTGCATACTGTTGAACACGCCGTCGGCAATAGGCTCTGCACCTAAGTCGGAAACAAAATCTATCAGCGACTTTACCGCTGCATCAGACCTGTCGTCCTTTCCAAGGAAGCCCGTTACCTCGGGGCTTAGCATAACATAATCGCACTCAAAGCTTGACAGCCTCATGATAGGACAGGCATCATTTCCGAAGTCTGTTACCATAAAGTGAAAGCCTCTGTTTCTGAGGTGCTTGATCGTAGTAGCGACTACGCCGTCTGTTTCCTCCAGTATCTTCTCCGAGAGAGCAAAGCATATTCTGTTTGTAGGAACACTATACTTCTGGCAATATGTAAGAATATTCCTCTCGGCCTTAGGGTCACTCAGATACTTTGCCGAGGCGTAAACCGACAGCCAGTCAAACCTTAATTCTCTGTCCTGAAACTTCTGAACAGATTCAAGTGCGTGCAAAAACTCCAAGTCGAACAGCGTTACGCATTGATTTGTGACCTCTGCAACATCACGGTAGTTCTCGGGCATAAGCGTTCCGAGCCCGGGGGTGTTCAGCCGTGTCTGCGACTGGTAGAAGGCAGTTGATCCGCTGGCGATCTCCCTTATGACCCTGTAATAGAGCTCTATAGCTCTTACTCCATTGACAGTAGTAGCCTTTGTAGTTTCGCTCAAATCAACACCTCCTTATTTACCATAGTTATTCTATTCTATTATACAACAAATGTTAGTAAAAGTCAATAAAATTCTGAAATTTTTAATTATTAATTGTATTTACAAAACAAAAGAAAATTATAATTTATCCTAAGGATAATTATGCAAAAACTGCTTATAATATGACCAAAAGAACGATGAGTACATTAAATTGTACTAAAATATAGTCGAGTACGAATTTTCGTACAGATAGGAGAGCCTGTGAAACTAACCAAACGAATGATAATACGAGCTTTCAGCTATTTGGCGGCGGCAGTCGGAGTTCTGGGAGCGAAAGACCTTATTCTTATGAACGAGAACGAGAGCCTGAGCCTTGAGCGTGAATACACCTACACAAGGGCAGTAGGTGACCTGTCCGACGAGCTTGATACAGTTAGCTCAACGCTTGAAAAGCAGCTGTACGCCTCCGGTGCAGAAATTCACCGTGACCTTTCGGTAAAGCTCTGCTCAGATACAGCCGAGGCTAAATCCGCACTTGCACAGCTCCCGAACGATACGGCAGACCTCGGCACAGTGAACAAGTTTCTCTCGCAGGTCGGTGATTACTCGCTGAGCCTTAGTAAAAAGCTTACATCGGGCGGAGAGATCTCGGACAAGGAGTATAAAAACATTGAGCAGCTCTACAGCGTATCAAAGGAGCTCTGTGAGAAGATGCGGCTGCTCAGAGAGAGCGTAGAGAGCGGTGAAACAGTTTTTGTACCTGATGCCGACACCCGCACGCCTCTCCTCTCAGATGGCTATGAGGAGCTTGACGAAGCTATGTCGGGCTGTCCGAAGCTTATTTATGACGGTCCTTTTTCGGATAATATCCTTGAAAGGACCCCTATGATGACCCGTGATGCCGAAAAGGTAACCCGTCAGCAGGCACTTACAAGGTGCAGAATGGTTCTCGGGATAGACTCAAACGACCTGTCAGTGATTGATACGGTCTCAGGCAGAATGCCTGGCTGGCGTTTTTCTGACAGCAAGGGCGGCATCAGCTGTGAGGTCACTGAAAAGGGAGGCTATCTCTCGTATTTTCTGCGTTCACGTCAGCCCGAAGCAAGCAAGCTCAGTACAGATGAAGCCCTCCAGAAGGCGGAGAACTTCCTGACTGAGCTTGGTATGGACTCATTGAAGAGCACCTATTATGAAACCTATTCCAATGTTCTGACCGTGAATTACGCCTATCAGGATCTTGATGTGCTCTGCTATACCGACCTTGTAAAGGTCTCGGTCGCACTGGATAACGGAGAGATCCTCGGCTATGATGCAAAGGGCTGGCTTGTAAATCACCATAAAAGGCAGTACAGGCGTGACATCATCTCGCTGAGCTCTGCCGCCGAGCGTGTTTCCCCTAAGCTCACTGTCGAGTCCTCGCAGAAGGCACTTATACCTGCCGATGACCTGAGCGAGAAGCTTTGTTATGAGTTCAGGTGTAAGGCGGATAACGGCAGAACAGCGCTTGTCTATATCAATGCCGAAACAGGCAGGGAGGAGCAGATACTCCTTCTCGTAGAATCCGAGTTTGGAGTCCTCACAGTGTAAAATACCCCGTAAACCGTTGTTTGCCGTACTGCCTGCGAGACTTATTGGGGAAAACCTTTCTGAAGAAAGGTTCTTCCCCAAACCCCTTTCCAAAGACTTTTAACTCTTTTTGGCTAGGGGGAGGCTTTCTTTTTAAGAAAGCATAATGCAGATACTTCGCTGTTCTATCATAATACAGCTCCCCCTAGCCAAAAAGGAATTAGAAGTTTTAGGGAGGGGGGTCCGGGGGGAGGACCCTTTTTCAAAAGGGTCTCCACCCGATAGATCCCGCAGG
>ONLC01000123.1 GCA_900318545.1 uncultured Eubacteriales bacterium | reverse complement strand
TGCTGTTCTCGGAGGATATGGAATTCATTTCATAATCCACAGCTCAAAGGCGGCACAGCTGAGCTCGGTAAGGCTTCTTGTTCTGATGCTCTGCATAGGCTTTACAGGTGTATGGATAGGCTTGTTTGTCAGATATATTATTTCGGTGGCACTTGTGCCGTATATAATGCAGCTGAACCCCAGAGCTAAGCCCTCTGAGGCAGTAAAGCTCTCAAAACGCCTTATGGAGGGTAATCACACAAAGTATTTGCTGTTTCAGCTCTCCTTCCTGAAATTTCTGCCGCTTTTGCTGTTTATATATCCGTTTTTTATGGTCTACCCGTACTATAAAATCAGCAAGATAACCTATGCCGAGGCTATCCTCGGTGATCTCTGGCAGGATAAGCTAAAGGCGACCATCAAGCGCTGGAGGAGGTACAGCCTGTGATACTGACAGTTGAAGAAGCTGAGAACGGAAAGACTCTTGATGAGTTTCTTCGGGGCAGGGGTGTTTCAAGACGGCTGATAACACGGCTGAAGCGGACTGAGCTTGGTCTCACCCGTGAGGGTGAGCTTATAAGATCGATAGACAGGGTCTTTTCGGGCGACAGGATTGAGCTTCGGGAGACCGATCGGGAGCGTGGGCACGAGCAGCCCGGCGTTCCCGTTCTTTTTGAGGACGAGCATTGTATGGTGTTCGACAAGCCTCCGTTTATGCCCTGTCACCAGTCTATGAAGCATTATGACGATACCCTCGCAAATGAGTTTTTCAAGGCATATCCAAGCCTGCCGTTCAGAAGCATTAACAGGCTCGACCGCAACACCAGCGGCTGTGCGGCAGCAGCAAAGTCAAGGCTTGCTGCGTTCAGCCTGCAAAGGTCTATTAAAAAGGTATATGTCGGTATCCTGCCGCACATCGACAGTGCAGGCGGCAGGATATGTGCTCCGATAGCCCGTGAGCGTGAATCAGCAATACTTCGCTGTGTGAGAGATGACGGAGCCTTCGCCGCTACGACCTTCTATAAGCTTGCCGACAGCGGAAACCTAAGCCTTTGTGCCTTTATCCCCGAAACGGGGAGAACTCATCAGATAAGGGTCCACTGTGCTCATATAGGCAAGCCTCTGATTGGCGATGAGCTCTACGGCGGTGATACCTCGCTTATGGACAGGCACGCACTCCATTGTGCAAGGGTGGATTTCGTAAGACCCTTTACTGAGGAGCATTTTACAGTGTATTCTCAGCTGCCGGAGGATATGGTGCGGGCGTTTGGGAAAAATATAGATGTAAAAAGTTTGTGAATTTGTATAAATGTTTGAATGAAAACGTTTTCTGTAAACGAATACGGTTAAGAAGATAACACAAAATTGTCAAAATCACTAAAACGGAGAATGATTTATATTGCAAAATGCCGATTGATATTTTTGGGAGTTTTTGATATTATATTTATGGGCGAAAATGGTCTAAAGGCGAGTGTTTCACGGGTAAGAGACACTGCCCAATCACAAGGAGGTTATTATTGATGAAAATGACAAAAAGGATTCTTGCAGCAGCTTGCTCGCTCACACTGGCAGCAAGCATGGCAGCCTGCGGAAGCAGCTCAGACAGCAGCTCGTCAAATTCGAGCTCTCATGCACCTGCTGCATCACTGACTGAGAGCCAGAAGGAGAAGATCAACGATCTTCAGAGCCTTCTTCCTGATGAGAAGCTTGAAAACACCACTATCAAGTGGTTGGCTCACTATGACCTGAACCCGAGCGACGGTCAGGTAGTAGACCCCGGTCTGCAGCTGTTCAAGGATAAGTATGACGGTAAGATCGAGTATATCCAGACAACATGGGATGATAGATATACTAGACTTGCAAAGGCAGTTATGGCAAATGATTCGCCTGACTTCTTCCCTGCAGATGATATGGATGCTTTCCCGAAGGGCGCTATCAAGGGAATGTTCGAGCCGATCGACGATTACATTGATCTGAACTCCGAACTCTGGGCACCTTCAAAGACTGTTTGCGATGCAGGCTACTTCAACGGCGGCCACTATATCGCAGGTATCGATGCAAGACCTCAGTATGTCTGCATCTACAACAGAACAACTATAGAGGACGCAGGCTTTGATGATCCTGCTGAGCTCTATGCTGAAGACAAGTGGACATGGTCTGTATTCACAGAGATGTGCGAAGAGTTTACAAATGCCGATGAGGATAAGTACGCTCTTGACGGTTATTGGTACGGCAAGGCTCTTAACGATACAAGCGGATATCCTATGATCGGCCTTGAGAACGGTAAGCTTGTTAATAACATGGATAAGCCTGAGATCACAAAGGTTCAGGATATGATGTATGAGCTCTCCAAGCAGAACGTTGTATTCCCGAGATCTGATAATAACTGGAAGACAAGAGGCGACGGCTCTACAGGTGAGGGCCTTGGCTCCGGTCTGACGCTGTTTATCCCTGTTGGTACATGGGCTATCGAGGGCACAACCGAGTCTACAAAGATCTTTGGCGACGTAGAGGGCGGCGAGGTAATGTTCGTTCCTATGCCAAGACTTGATGACGGCGACGGAAAGTACTATGTATCTGCCGGAATCCACGGCTTCCTCCTCTGCAAAAACGCTCCTAATCCTAAGGGCTTTGCAGCTTACATGAACTGCCTGCAGGTAGCTAAGCAGAATGCTGCTGATATCGGTGAGGAGCAGCTCAGAGATGAGTACAAGTGGACCGATGAGATGATCGAGATGAGAAAGACTGTATATCAGCTTGCAGCTGAGAACCCTGTGTTTGACTATCAGGAGGGTGTAACACCTGAGCTTTCTACTCTGATGATGACAGTAAACCAGGCAACAATGGTAACAGGCGGCGGCGCAACAACCTGGAGCGAGTGCGTAGCTTCCAACAAGACTGCTGTTGACTATCTGATTGATGAGTGCAACTCGAACATTTCTGATGTTCCTACTGACAAGTAATTGTTGAAATCACGGAGCGAACTTCGGTTCGCTCCTTTTTTTGTAATATTGCACAAGAAATGTTGAACAAATTAGTGCAAGAATTTTCCTGAAAATTGTTTACAAAAGATAAAAAATGTGCTATAATAAGTTTGTTCTAAGAAACAAATTAATACAGCTGCGAAATGAGGTGTTGTTATGAGATCGATCGTTACTATCAGCCGTGAGTTCGGAAGCGGAGGAAGAGAGATAGGCAAAAGGCTTGCCGATAAGCTCAATGTTCCGTTCTATGACAAGGAACTGCTGGAGATGGCTTCCAAGGAGAGCGGCATCGCAAGAGAGCTGTTCGTGAAGAACGATGAGTCTTATACCAACAGCTTTTTGTATTCGCTTGTAATGGGAACCTATCCCGTATCACCTGACGGAAGGCTCAATCCCGAGCTTCCGCTCAATCATAAGATCTTTCTGGCACAGTTTGAAACTATTAAGAAGCTGGCAGAGAAGGGTCCGTGCGTAATAGTCGGCAGGTGTGCGGATTATGTTCTTAAAGAAGAACCGAATGTTATAGACTTCTTTATCTCGGGCAATATGTATGATAAGAAAAAGAGGATACTCGAAAGATACGATATCGAAAAGCCTAAGGTTGAGGAGTTCATCAGAAAGACTGACAAACGCAGAGCCTCCTATTATAATTATTATACCGACATGAAGTGGGGAGATGCAAGGAACTTTGACCTTTGCATAAATTCCTCAAAGTCGGGGATTGAGGGTGCTGTTGACCTTATGCTTGCTTATATTGGCATCAAGGAAAACAAGCCTGCGGGTTAGTTACTTTTTTAACTATTGCACATTTCTTTAATTCATTTTACTTTCCTTACTACGAAAAGAGATCGTCGGGAGACGGTCTCTTTTTGTAGTTTGTTTACGTGAAAAGTAGGATTTTTAATGCACTTTCAAGATTTGTTAAAAGTTTATCAATCCATGATTAAAATTAAAAGATTAATAAGTTTAATTCCAAAACATAGTAACAGAAATGTCAGTAATTTTCTACTTAAAATAATCAAAAAAACTTGTGTTTGTAAGGATTTTGTTGTATAATGTTTATATGACTAGCTATGTCCTGTTGTGCGTTTGTGCAGAATGGGACTGTATATTGCAGGCATCACCCAAATAAGGCGGGAACGCCCGCCAAAATATTAAGGAGGTTGTTTTATGTCAGAACAAAACCTGAATCAGTTCAGGGGCACTGAAGCCCAGGAAAAACAGCTTCAGGAAGTAATCGCTAAGCACCGCGGCCAGCCCGGCGGACTTATGCCGACACTTCAGGAAGCTCAGGGTATCTACGGCTACCTGCCGATCGAGGTGCAGACCAAGATCGCAGACGGTCTCGGAGTATCGCTTTCCGAGGTATTCGGTGTAGCAACATTCTATTCCCAGTTTTCACTTACGCCTAAGGGCGAGCACGTTTGCAGCGTCTGTCTTGGAACGGCATGCTACGTTAAGGGCTCGGACAAGATCCTTGAGGCTGTTGAGAAGAAGCTTGGCATCAAAGCAGGCGAATGTACTGCTGACGGTAAGTTCTCTATTGAGTCCTGCCGCTGTGTAGGAGCTTGCGGTCTTGCACCTGTAATGACTATCGGAGATGAGGTTTACGGAAAGCTTACACCCGATCAGGTCAGCGGCATCATTGATTCCTATATGAATGAAAAGGGAGGCGAGTAAAGCATGACGTTTGAAGAACTTACCGCGATAAGAAAGAAACACTCCGACCTTATCAAGGTCAGAAAGCTCGTAGCTTCTGAAGCTGCAAAAATGGCAGAGAAGACTCAGTACCGCAAGCAGATACTCGTATGCGGCGGTACAGGCTGTACATCTTCGGGAAGCAAGAAGATACTCGAAGCTCTTGATAATGAGCTGAAGGCTCAGGGCATCGAAAATGAGATCCTTGTTGTAAGAACAGGCTGCTTTGGTCTTTGCTCACTCGGTCCTATCGTTATCGTTTATCCTGAGGGAACCTTCTATGCTCAGGTAACACCAGAGGGTGTTGTAAGAATCGTTGACGAGCACCTCAAGAACGATCAGGTCTGCAAGGATCTGCTCTATAAAGAAACAGTTCACGAGGACGGCTCCATCATCGGACTTGCTGAGACAAACTTCTATAAGAAGCAGAAGAGAATTGCTCTGCGCAACTGCGGAGTTATCGACCCCGAGAATATCGAGGAATATATCGGTACAAGAGGCTATGAGGCTCTCTATAAGGTGCTTGACAGCATGACTCCTGATGAGGTATGTCAGGAGATCCTTGATTCAGGCATCAGAGGAAGAGGAGGCGCAGGCTTCCCGACAGGAAGAAAGTGGATGTTCACTAAGGACGCTCCCGGTGATGTTAAGTATGTTGCTTGTAACGCCGACGAGGGTGACCCCGGTGCGTTCATGGACAGATCTATCCTCGAGGGTGACCCCCACGCTATTATCGAGGCTATGACAATAGCTTCCTATGCAGTTGGTGCTCATCAGGGATATGTATATGTAAGAGCTGAGTACCCTGTAGCTGTTCACAGACTTCAGGTAGCTCTCGATCAGGCAAGAGAGTACGGGCTCCTCGGAAAGAACATCTTCGGCAAGGGTCATGACTTCGACATCGAGATCAGACTCGGTGCAGGTGCTTTCGTCTGTGGTGAGGAAACTGCACTTCTGACCTCTATCGAGGGTAACAGAGGTGAGCCAAGACCTCGTCCTCCGTTCCCTGCTGTTAAGGGTCTGTTCGGCAAGCCTACTCTGCTCAACAACGTTGAAACCTATGCTAATATCGCTCAGATCATCAGAAAGGGCGCTGCGTGGTATTCATCTATGGGTACCGAGACCTCCAAGGGTACTAAGGTATTCGCTCTCGGCGGAAAGATCACAAACGTTGGTCTCGTTGAGATTCCTATGGGTACAACTTTGCGTGAGATCATCGAGGAGATCGGCGGCGGTATCCCTAACGGAAAGAAGTTCAAGGCTGCTCAGACAGGTGGTCCTTCGGGCGGATGTATCCCTGCTAAGTACATAGATACTCCTATCGACTATGAGTCACTCGCAAAGCTCGGTTCTATGATGGGTTCAGGCGGACTTATCGTTATGGACGAGGATAACTGTATGGTCGATGCAGTTGATGAGTCCTGCGGTAAGTGTACTCCTTGCCGTGTAGGTACAAGAAAGCTTCATCAGCTTCTTGATAAGATCACCAAAGGTCAGGGCACTATGGAAGACCTCGACCTTATTGATGAGCTTGCTAACCACATGAAGAGCTCTTCACTCTGTGCTCTCGGTCAGTCAGCTCCTAACCCTGTACTTTCTACGATCAAACAGTTCAGAGAGGAATACGAGGCTCATATCAAGGAGGGCAGATGCCCTGCAGGTGTATGTAAGGATCTGCTCAAGTATGAGATCATTGCCGACAAGTGTAAGGGCTGTACTCTCTGTGCAAGAAACTGTCCTGTCAAGGCAATTGAGGGTACTGTCCGTCAGCCTCATGTCATTGACACAGATAAGTGTATCAAGTGCGGCGTATGTATGTCTAACTGTAAGTTCGGCGCAGTTGTGAGAAAGTAAGGAAGGAGGGCACATTTATGGAAAATGTTCAGACTGTTAATCTTAAAATAAACGGCATACCTGTTACTGTTCCTGCAGGCTCTACTATCCTTGAAGCTGCAAGAGCTGCGAACGTTGACATTCCTACGCTCTGCTATCTGAAGGAGATCAACTGCATCGGTGCTTGCCGTATCTGTGTAGTTGAGGCTACAGGTGCAAGAGGCCTTGTGGCTGCCTGTGTATATCCTGTTGCAGAGGGTATGGAGGTACAGACCAATACACCTAAGGTAAGAAAGTCGAGAAAGACTACTATTGAGCTTCTTCTCTCGAACCACAATAAGAAATGTCTCTCATGTGTAAGAAGCACAAACTGCGAGCTTCAGCAGCTTGCCCGTGACTACGGTGCAGATGAGGACAAGTTCCAGCCTGAGGAGATGGATAAGCCTATAGATGCTTCCTCGGCTTATATCGTAAGAGATAACAACAAGTGCGTAAACTGCATGAGATGCGTTGCTGCTTGTAAGAATATGCAGAGCATCTCCGTTATCGGACCTATCCAGAGAGGCTTCAAGACCCATATCGGCTGTGCATTCGATGCACCTCTCGGTGAGTCGCCCTGCGTTGGCTGCGGTCAGTGTATCGTAGCTTGTCCTACAGGCGCACTGCAGGAAAAGAGCAGCGAGGATAAGGTTTGGGACGCTATCGCAGATCCCGAGAAGAAGGTTGTATTCTTTACAGCGCCTTCTATCAGAGCTACTCTCGGCGAGGAGTTCGGCAATCCTATCGGCACTAATGTTGAGGGCAAGATGGTTTCTGCTATCAAGGGCCTCGGCGATGTAGAGTGCTTCAACATGGACGTAACTGCTGACCTCACTATCGTTGAGGAGGCTAACGAGCTTATTGAGAGAATCCAGAACAAGGGCACAATGCCTATGTTCACATCATGCTGCCCCGGTTGGGTTAAGTTCTGTGAGCATTACTATCCTGATTTCGTAGACCATCTGTCTTCGTGCAAGTCACCTCAGCAGATGTTCGGCGCAGTTCTCAAGAGCTACTACTGCCAGAAGAACAATATCGATCCTAAGAACCTGTTCGTTGTCAGCGTTATCCCATGTACCGCTAAGAAGTTTGAGGTAACAAGAGAAGAGCAGAGATCTCAGGACTTTGACGATGTAGATGTTGCACTCACAACAAGAGAGCTCGGCAGAATGATTAAGAGAGCAGGCATCAATTTCAATGCGCTTCCTGACGGTGAGTTCGACGATCCGTTCGAGACAGCATCGGGCGCAGGCGCTATCTTCGGTGCAACAGGCGGTGTTATGGAGGCAGCTCTCAGAACAGCAGCCGTTAAGCTCGACGGTGAGTGCAAGGCACTTGAATTTACCGAGGTAAGAGGCACTAAGGGCATCAAGGAGGCTGACTATACTGTCGGCGGAGTTAATGTCAAGGTCTGTGTAGCTTCGGGTCTTGCAAATGCAAGAAAGGTAGTTGACAGCATTATCTCCGGCGAGAAGCATTATGACTTCGTAGAGGTCATGGCTTGTCCCGGCGGCTGCATCAACGGCGGCGGACAGCCTCTCCAGCCTTCGAGTGTAAGAAACTTTGTTGACCTCCAGGGCATCAGAGCAAAGGCACTTTATGACTTCGACTCCTCTATCGAGCTCAGAAGATCGCATGAGAGCCCTGTAATGACAATGCTCTATGATGAGTTCTTTGAGAAGCCGGGCAGCCATAAGGCTCATGAGCTTCTCCATACTACCTACGTTAAGCGTGGCAAGTAATATAAGAACATAAAACTCAGACCGCTCCAGATCGGGGCGGTCTTTTTTTTCTTGACAAAACTGTGCAGATAGGCTATACTAAATGTATAGAATTATATCAGCAAGGAGGAGATCGTATGGCAAAAATCAAAGTAGTAACAATAGACAGGACTTATAGTGCAGGGGGCTCGGCAATAGGAAAGCTTGCAGCTGAAAAGCTCGGTGTTAAGTGCTTTGACAGGCAGATAGTCGAAATGGCAGCAGAGGTCAGCGGAATAAAGCTTGAGGACATCAGAAAGTATGAGGAAGCCCTGATAAGTCCATTAAAGGCTCCGATAGGTCTGCTTGCGAAGGATTATCCCCGGAGGATCTTCGCTGCTGAGACCTCGGTGATACTCGATATCGTTGAGAATGAAGGAAGCTGTGTTATAGTCGGCAGATGTGCGAACTTTATCCTCAAAAACAAGGTAAGAACACTTGATGTTTTTATTGACGCTGATTATGAGAAAAGGCAGTCAGTCGCAATGCATGAGCATAAGATCAGATACGATGATGTTGAGGGTGTCCTCAAACGCTATGACAAGAAGAGAGCTGATTACTATAACGCCAACACCACGAAAAAGTGGGGTGCACAGCTCACCTACGATATTATGCTCAACAGCGGAGCACTGGGCTATGATATGTGTGCAGAGATCATCGCAAGAGCAGTAAGGGCGTCTGAGTAATGGGTAAGGAGCTAAAAACAAACGCTATGCGCATTCTTGACCGTGAGAAGGCAGCATACAGGATAAACACCTATGACTGCGGTGAGTTTATAGACGGCTGTCACATAGCAGACCGACTTGGTCAGCCCTATGAGCAATCCTTCAAAACCCTTGTGACTAAGGGTAAGAACGGTGGATATTTCGTTTTTGTTCTGCCTGTGGATAAGGAGCTTGACCTTAAAGCGGCGGCGGCAGCGGTAGGGGAGAAGAGCGTTTCTATGCTCCCTGTCAAGGAGATAAATGCCGTGACAGGCTACATCAGAGGCGGCTGTACACCGATAGGCATGAAAAAGCGTTATCCGACAGTTATCCACGAGAGCTGTCTTGACTTTGATGAGATCATCATCAGCGGCGGCAGACTGGGCGAGCAGATAATCATATCACCTCAGGAGCTTATCCGAGTGACCTCGGCAAAAACCGCAAACGTAATATTAGGTAATAGGTAAAAAGAAACAGGGAATAGGTATGGTGTCCGCTTTGCAGACTTATCATTTGATGCTCTGACAGAAAAAAAGAAAAGTAAAAGGCTCCGAATTTCGGAGCCTTAACTATTACTTAAATTCAGAGTCCGTGTTTGTGCAGCTTGTCCCATTCCATGTCCTCCTTGGAGTAGTAGTCATCATCGTCGTCAATTACGTTGTACTCCTTGTGAGGGTACTTTATCTGCTCCCAGAGCTTTTCTATCAGATAAAGCTTAGCACCAGTGTCCTGAAAGCTGAGCTCGCATTTGTCAGGCGGAGAGAGCTTCTCGGTGCTTCCGTTTTTGTGCCTCAGAGTAAACTCAGACCTCGTCACCTCGGAGAGCTCAAAAACCATAAGCCCCGAGTTTGTTTGCCACGATTTCCTAACCTCGTCATAGAAAATGCTGACCTCCAGATAATCGCCCGAGAGCCCCTTTCTCTGTGAGTGCTCGATGTGATCCTCATAAATGCGGGTGTACACATCGGCGGCTCTGTAGTAAGCAAAATACCAGTAGAGCAGCCCTCCTACGGCAATATTTGCAAGCCCGAGAAGTATCAGGATAATCTTCACTATAACATTCGGAGCGATAATACCTATCACGGTGATAACTGCGCCCAGAATAAGGTTTTTATACATAGTGCGGCGCATTTTCCTGTGCTCCTCAAGGTCGTGCAGAGCCTTTTGCTGCCTTGCCTGACGAGTCAGCTTTGGTGGGTATTCATACAGCACAGCCTGCACCTCCCGATAGTATTCTTCCCCCGCAGCTGCGAGGGAAGTACTCATTTTACTTTAAGAATCCGTTTATTATCTGCTCCTCAGCCTCAGCCTCGGTAAGCCCGAGTGTCATAAGCTTAGTAAGCTGTTCACCTGCGATCTTGCCTATCGCTGCCTCATGCACGAGGGCAGCTTCAACGCTGTTGGCTTCAAGCGCAGGCACAGCAAGTATACGTCCGCTGTCCATTATAATAGAGTCGCACTCGGTATGTCCCGAGCAGGCAGCGTTTCCGAGAACGCAAAGGTCAAGCTTCTGAAAGCTCTTATCCCTTGCTACCGACCTTGAAACCACATCAGCACTTGAACCGTCACCGTCAAGCGATACCTTGTAAGCACTCAGAGCCTGCTGCTCTCCGTGGGTCATAAGTCTCTCGTGAACTACAAGCTTAGCATTTTCTTTAAGCTCAGCAATAGTAGTTCTGTTAGTAGAGTCAACACCCTTTATCTGCACCATTTCCATTTCCATGGTGCTGCCCTCTTCCATATACACCTCGGTTTTAGGGTCAAGAATACGCTTGCCCTTTCCGTCGCCCGAGCCGTAATGCTTTTCAACATAGCGCACCTTAGAGTTCTTTCCTATAAAGAAGCGGTGTATGCCGTCATGCTCCGAATCCTGAGTTCCGCAGTTATCAATTCCACAGCCTGCAACGATCAGCACGTCGCAGTCCTCGCCGATATAAAAGTCATTATAAACTGTCTCTTTAAGACCGCTTTCGCTGAGAACTACAGGTATGTGAACGCTCTCTTTCTTGGTGCCGTCTTTGATTCGTATATCAATTCCGCTTACATCGGTCTTGGTCTGAATGTCGATATTAGCAGTAGTGTTTCTATCGACCGACTTGCCGTTGGCTCTGAAATTATAAGCACCCTCTGGCACATCGTGAAGATCAGCGACCTCTTTGAGAAGCTGCATCTGAACAGCATCAAGCTTAGCCATTTACAGCACCTCCTTCTTCAATCTTAGGACAAGCATTCTGAGCATACTCACTGCCTATAAGCGAGGGGAGTATCTCGTCTTTAGTTCCGTGTTTAGAAACCACACCGTCAGCCAGCACGATTATCTCATCGGCGATGCTCAGTATCCTCTCCTGATGTGAGATAACGATGACAGTCATTCCCAGCTCGCTCTTTCTCATATTCTCGAATATCCTTGTGAGATTCTGGAAGCTCCAGAGGTCTATACCTGCTTCGGGCTCATCGAAAACAGCAAGCTTTACATTCCTTGCAAGCACAGTTGCGATCTCTATCCTTTTGAGCTCACCGCCCGAAAGCGAAGCGTTCACCTCACGCTTGATATAGTCTTTGGCACAAAGTCCGACCTCGGACAGATACTGACAGGCATCAGACACCGACAGGCTCTTCCCCGAAGCTATCCTCAGAAGGTCATAAACAGTTATCCCCTTGAATTTAACAGGCTGCTGAAAAGCAAAGCCTATACCCATCTGAGCACGCTCTGTAATGCTCTTTTCGGTGATGTCCTCACCGTCAAGGATTATCTGACCGCTGACAGGCTTCTCAATACCTGCGATAAGCTTCGCAAGGGTAGACTTTCCTCCGCCGTTTGGACCCGTAATAACAATGAATTTATTGTCCGCTGCGGTAAGGCTTATATCCTTGATTATCTCGACAGCTTTACCGTCGCTTTCCGCACCGAACTTTATGTTTTTAAGTTCAAGCATTTTATACCTCCGTATGATATAACGTCATAAGATATATTATACCATTTTAGTATTAAACTGTCAACCTGTAACACCAAATATTAATACTTTCAACACAAAAAGCGGAGCCCGTTCGGACTCCGCTTAGCGTATCGGATATTAAAGCTCGATAATTACCTTTCCGCCGAAGTTAGGTGAGATCTCTACCTTCTTATCGGTGTTTGAAACCTCGATAGAGAAGCTTGCCTTAGTGTCGGTGTACTCGCATTCGATCTTATTGCCGTGTCTTGTTGCGGTCAGCTCGAATACCTGCTGAGCCTCGGTATCATAAACCTTAGCTGATGCAGTTTTGCCGTCCTCAAGCTCATAGATCTTGAAGTTAGCACCGTCAAGATAATCATACTCAATATCTCCTGCGAACTTGCCGTAAGCGATAATGCTGTTAGGCTTTGCAAGAGCAGGAATTTCAAGGTAAGAGCACTTGTGTCTGTACCACTTGTTTCCCTCGAGGACCTTTCCTGTGATGATGTCAGTCCATCTGCCTTCAGGGAGATAGTATTCAGCCATGCTCTCATCATTGAGGATCGGAGCAACAAGAATGTTGTCACCGAACATATACTGTCTGTCAAGAGTCAGGCAGGTTGGGTCATCAGCATAGTCAATTACCATAGCTCTCATTACAGGAACGCCCACCTCGTGAGTCTTGATAGCCTGTGCCCAGATGTACGGCATAAGCTGGCCTTTGAG
>ONLC01000139.1 GCA_900318545.1 uncultured Eubacteriales bacterium | reverse complement strand
AGTTATATGGGTTATGGCGGAGAGTACTATCTGCTCTCGCAGAGCAGGCTTTCAGACACCTTCCTAAGATACATAGATTTTCGCTCATGGTACGCTGAATACCAAGAGTACTATAACTGTTATCTGTCGCATCTGTGTTATTCGGTGCTGAATGTCCCCGATACGAGGTATATGTGCGAGTTTGCTCAGTACCCGATATTTGAGAGCCTCATAAAAGCAGGCTTCGGATAGCTGGTCGCAGGCAAGATCGCAGAACGCAGAGTGCTGTCAACATACTTTAACTGGGAAGCAGACAAGCTGTCAGACCTTTTCAAGAATATGGATAAGTCCGAGATCAAATGGCTTCACGATTGCGACTATCAGTATATTTCACTCAAAGAGTACGCACTCTTCAAACGAGTTTACGGAAAGAAAGACATAGAAAGATATCAGAGTGACAAAGAGACCTTTGGTCTTTCATTTATGGAGCTTATGAAGCTTATACGCAAGTATAAGCTAAGATATACTCATTCGCTGAATTATTTGATAGCTCAGAACGATAAATACAGACCCACAGACAGGATCAAGATCAGAAATGATTGGTCTATGCTTAATATCTGGACTGATTATCTTCGGTTTGCAAAAGAGCTCGGCTATGATATGAAAAATGAGATCATAACTCACCCGAAAGAACTTATGCAAGCCCATGACAAAGCCGCAAAGACTGTCGCAGCTATTCAGAGAAAACAGGCAGAGGAAAAGGCAAAGGTCGTCAATGCCGAGAACAAGAAAAAGTATGCTTTTGAATATGCAGGACTCAGGATCGTAATACCGACCTGCCCCGATGATATCATCAGAGAAGGCGAGAAGCTTCGTCACTGTGTAGGCAGCTATTCTGACAGGCATTTCAGCGGCAAGCTGACTATCCTGTTTATCAGAAAAATCACAAACCCCGATAAGCCGTATGTGACTATGGAGGTCAGAGGAAAGAAGATAGTTCAGGTACACGGGTACAGAAATGACATCAGCAAGCCCCTGCCGAAAAGTGTAAAACTTTTCGTCGAGGAGTTCAAAAAATACATCGAGCAGCCTGTCAAGTACAAGAAGGAGCTCGAAAAAGAGAAAGCGAGGAAAACCGCATGAACGATATCACAGTATCGGAAAAATATACAAGAGCTGTGCTCTTGCATAAGAGGATCACAGCTAATGTTCAGGCAGCACAGGAAAGCCTTTTTGAGGTCTGCCGTGATCTTAAAGAGATAAGAGATGGAAGGCTTTTCGAGGAACTTGGTTACTCTGCCTTTGAGGACTACTGCACGATACAGCTTGAAATGAGCTATAAGCAGGCCTGCAAGTACATAGCAGTTGCAGAGCGTTACCCTGACGGAATCTCCCCGGGGAGACTTGGAATATCAAAGCTTTATCTGATATCTACGCTCTCCGATGAAGAACGCAGCGAGATCGAAGAGAAGATAGACATCGAGCAGGCCTCCAAGTCTGAGCTTGAAAAGGAGATAAAAGAGCTTAAAGAACGGAACAAGGCTCTTGAAGAAGAAAAGCAGGTGACCTTTGATAAGCTTGCAAAGCTCCAGAAGGAGCAGGACAATGAGCCTGCAAAGAAGCGGATAGAGTATCTGGAAGGCAAGCTCGATGAACAGAAGAAACTGACCGAGACCGAATCAAAGCAGCGTGATGATGCAGCTCGTCGGGCAAGCGTAGCAGAGACTGATCTTCGAGAGAAGAAGGCTAAGATAGACCAGCTTGAAAAGAAGATAAAAGACCTTGAAGCTAAAAAGCAGGAGACTGTCGCTATTGAGGACACTACGGAGATCGAGCGCCTGAAAAAGGAGCTGGCAGAAGCTGAAAAGAAGCTCTCCGAGGCAGAAACAGTCACGCAGACCGTTGAAGTTCATGAGGATATAGACGAGTTCAGAGCTCACTTTGCAAATGCTGTTGACAGTGTATCAAGGCTGCTCGAATTCGTCGAAAAGCACTCGGACAGCAAGAATGCTCCGTTCTTCAAAGGGAAGATCGTTGTTCTTGGAGAAAAGCTCACAAGGGGAGCACTGAACAATGCGGAAACGTAAATACAAGTACAACGGGCTCTATTACGAAAGGAAAGCTAATAATCTTTGCGTCAGCTGCGGCTCTCCTGCGGAGCCGAAAGGAAACGGAAAATATTATATACGCTGTGAAGCCTGCAGAAACAACGATATAAAAGAACTTATGAAGGATCCTGATTATCTGCCAAACAAGCCGAGCCTGTGCTGGAGCTGCGAGAATGCAGTTCCGGCAACAATAGGCGGTTATCACGCTAAGAGCATTGATGATTATATTCAGGGCTGCAGCTGGTCGATCAGTCAGGAGCCTGTCCCGGGCTGGCAGGCCAAAAGGACAGTTATATCTACACAGAGTCCGTATATGAGCAGATCGTATTTTGTTATAAGCTGTCCGAAGTATAAGCAAGGAAAAGTGAGGTCAAAAAAATGAAAAACTCAGCTATATGGAGTATTATGAAGAAGAGCAAGCATCTTCTCATTACCGAGTCAAGAGGAGAACAGTGGTGTACAGACGGATTATTTGCTTATAATATAAGTGCTTTGCCTCCTTTGACACCAGAACAGTTTGTAGCAATGATAGGCGTTGAAAGTGAAAAAAGGAATGATTATAACTGCAAGTATGATGAAGCACTTTCAATGGTAATATATCCAGAAAGGGATACATATACAGAAGAAGCTGCTGAAATGTGTATGATTAATATATCGTTTTGCGGAAAGGAGTATCTTCCGCTGCTTTCACCATTCGGAGTTTTCTTTATAGATGTTAAAGCATTAAAGCCATTCAGTGATGATTATGCTGATCTTCTTTTCTTCTGTCGGAAATATAAAGATAATGCAGTGATGGTCATACTTAAACTCGGAATGATACAGGTTGGCGTGGTTTGCCCTAAGAAAATCGAAGACAATATACACGAGGATCTTTACAGGCTTTGCGATGCTGTCGAGAAGCAGATAGGAGAAAATAATGAGAACTCATAAAATTAAGCTTGACAAAGAATTCTGTGATGTAGTGCTCAGCGGTGAAAAGAATTTCGAAATCCGCAAAAATGACCGAGGCTATCAGAAAGGCGATATGATACGCTTCATTCCGACCGATGGCCGCCGCTTGCAGTTTGATGCTGAAAGCATAGAGATGTATCAACACCCTATCAGTAACAAGATATATATAATTACATACGTTCTGAGCGGCTGGGGCATTAAAGAGGGTTATGTTGCTCTGGGAATAACAGAGGTGATCGGCCATGAAGGCTGAATTAGATAATATAGATGGACTGGTATCAAAAGATGATTTATACAGGCTGATCTCTGATCTTCGCATGAAAGGTGACATCAGTCAGGCAGGTGCACAAAAATTCTGTACAAGAGTTAGAAATATAAAGAATATGAACCACATAGAGATAAGTGATAAAATAACAGAACTCCTGTTGCGTGTTGATCGTTTGCTTGATCGCGGCCCGCTTTTTGTACACTATAAGGAACGGCTTGAGGCAGAGAACATAAGAGAAGAGATCTCCGATCTGTTACACAGCCGAGAGGAGGAAACAAACGATGATAAAAATGTATGAAGCCCTGAAAGCCGAGAACGAGCGTCTGAGTCTTGCAAACGAAGCACAGAACGAAGTCATTCAGCGTCAGCAGGAAAAGATCAGGTCGATGCAGCTTCTCCTGCGTGAGCTTTTCAACCATCTCGGCAAGAGTGATGACCTTAAAGAACGGATAAACGAGGTGATCTCATGAGCGACAGAGATACAGCGAGAAGACCAATCAAGGAAAAATACTTTTACGGCATAATATACCGATGTCCTGAATGTTCAAAACAGATCGGACATGGTTTATATAATGAGAAATACTGCCCTGAATGCGGACAGAAGATTGATTGGAAGGCAGAATGGTGGAATGAAACCATTTTGACAAAAGATAGATAATAAGGAGGAATAATGATGTCAGATAATATAAATCATCCGAGCCATTACGAAATCGAGGGCTATGAATGCATCGATGCTATGGAGATCACACAGGGCAGGGAAGCAGTAAAGAGCTTTTGCCTTTGCAATACATTCAAGTATCTTTGGAGAAGCCAGCGGAAGAACGGTCTTGAGGACTTGAAGAAAGCAAGGTGGTATCTTGACAGATATATCACCATGAAGGAGTTTGACGATCAGTCTATAAGGGCAGAGGTAAAAAAATCTGTGCTGGCAATAATGAATAATCGGCTCGTAAAACTGCCTTTATAAAACAGTATAACAATCCGGACCCGAGCGGTCCGGATACAGACTTGTAATGGGTATTAACAACTCAACGGAAGGAAAAACAAAATGAGCAGAATGTATTACAGAGAACAGAAATACATCTTTGGTAATTATCTTGAAGTGAATATGTTCCCTGTGTTTTCCTTCCCGAGGTCATCACGCAGGAGAAGAAAGCACAGACCTTCCCGTGATGTGCAGAAAAGGCTCAATCAGATCAATGCTGAGAAAAAGCTGTCAAGAATGATCCCGCTGAACTTCACGAATAGGGATCTCAAGTATGAGCTTACATAATCCGATCAGAACTATCCGCAGGACTTCAAGCAGGCTCAGCGAGACATTCAGAATTTCTTCAGACGCTGGAAGAATGCCAGATCCAGAGCAGGCCTGCCCGAAGGCAAGTACATATATGCTTTCGGTGAAGGTGCTCTCAAAGGAAGAATACATTTTCATGTCATTTCAACAGGAGGACTTGACCTGATGACGATACAGAAGATATGGGGTAAGGGCTATGTAAATAAAGTCGCTCCATTGATGTTTGATGAGCAGGGCTGTGTTGGTATTGCAAAATACTTTTGTCAGCAGCAGGCGAAGGCTTCCGAATCGGGGACAAGCTCTATCGAAGAGAAGATAGTAAAACGCTGGGTCTCATCACGAAACTGCATAAAGCCTCAGCCGGTCAATGATGATTATAAGCTTACCAAGCGAAAGGTAAGAGACTATGCCGAAAACTGTGAGTGCAGAGCTTTGTTCGAGAAAAATTATCCGGGATATTTCTTTTATGAGTGCAGACCGTTCTGGAACGATGAAACAGGTGCATACTATCTCACAGTGAAAATGTACCGCAAGGATTCTGAATTAGACCTCGAATCAGTTGATTTTGAAAGAAAGAAGGAGTGAAAAAATGTCAAAAGACCTTACTTTTGCAGAGAAAGAAGTTATAAAATCGGTTGTAAAGTATCTAAGCATAGCAGAGGAGACTGACAAAGAGATTCAAACACTTTTGCTCGACAAGGAGAAGATGCGTGCTTCGTTATATGGCCGCAGTCCGACAGGAGAAGGAGGCGGTAAGGGCTCAGCTTCTGATTCTCTTGGGCGAGCAGTAATAAAGCTTCTCAGATATGAGGAGCGTATAGATGAGCGAATAGATAAGCTCGTTTCGATCAGGGAGAAGATCGAAAGCGATATAGATATGCTTGAAATTCCTGCTGAACGTGAGGTCATGAAACGTAAGTATCTTCTGTATCAGAAAATACATACCAAGTATGATAAAAGGCAGAAGAAACAGATCGAGGGCATTGCAGACAGTATGCATTACTCCGTTGCAAATGTTTATAAGATACATGACAGGGCGGCATTGAAGCTTGCATCAATGCTTGATTTTGGTGTGCCTTAAAAAAGTAGATTGAAGTAGACAAGAAAATGTTTTATAATAATATTATAAAAATATGACAAAAGGCAGGTAATACAAAAATGCTTAAAGCCTGTCAGTATTGTGGAAGGATCCATGATAAGAGAGTAGATTGTGCCTCTAAACGCAGAACTATGGCTGAGCGTGATGCCATACAAAGAGAACGCAGCGAGCGTATCCGCAGATTCAGAAGCTCGGGAGTCTGGCAGCGCAAAGCAAAGGCTATAAAGCACAGAGATAATGATACCTGCCTTGTCTGCCTTGATGAGTTCCAAACGCTCTTTAAGCGTTCAGGAGAGCTTATAGGCTCTGAGGTTCA
>ONLC01000121.1 GCA_900318545.1 uncultured Eubacteriales bacterium | reverse complement strand
GAGGCAAAGCTTATAAAGGAGCTTGATATGGAGCTTGTAGTCACAGACCACCATCAGGCACCGCCTGAGCTGCCCGATGCAAGAGCAATAGTTGACCCTCATCAGCAGGATTGTCCTTCTGAATTCAAGGATCTCTGCGGAGTCGGTGTTGCACTAAAGCTCTGCGCCATGCTTGATGACGGAAACTACGACATTGTACTGGATCAGTTTGCAGATATATGTGCTATCGGCACAATAGCCGATGTTGTCCCCTTGAACGGAGAGAACAGAACTCTTGTCAAGAAGGGACTTGAAAACCTTAAAAATACCGAGAACCTTGGTCTCCTTCATTTAATGGAGCTCACAAAGTTTGATAAGGATAACATTAATTCTGTTGATATCAGTTTTAAGATATCTCCTGTTATCAATGCATCGGGACGGTTTGGTTCTCCTATAACGGCGGTAAAGCTTCTGCTTGCAGAGGATGATGATGAAGCAGCCTCTTATGCTGAGACTCTGGTAACTCTGAATAATCAGAGAAAGGAAGTCGAACGTCAGATAATGGGCGAAATAGTAAAACACCTAAATGATAATCCCGATGTGCTCAATCATAGGGTCATAGTTGTTGATGGAAAAGGCTGGCATCACGGAGTGGTTGGTATTATTTCATCAAAAATAATGGACTATTACGGGAAGCCTAATTTTATTATCACTACTGATGAAAACGGCAATTCAAGAGGCTCAGCAAGAAGTCTGAAGGGCTTTAATATTTTTAAGTGTCTTCAGCACTGCTCCGATGTGCTTACAAAGCTCGGCGGACATGAATGTGCGGGCGGTTTCTCATTGAAAGAAGAGGACATTGGCAGGTTCAGAAAAATGATCTATGAGTATTCCGAGAGTCAGGAGAAATTCCCTGTATACACACTCACTGCTGATAAGCTTTTGCAGCCTCAGGAGCTGAATGTATCAAATATTGATAGCTTGTCTAGGCTTGAGCCCTTTGGAGAAGCTAACAGCACGCCGACCTTTGCGATACTTGGTGCGGTAGTCAAGCGTATCAGTCCTATGGGACAGGAGGGCCTGCACACCAAGATAGATTATACCTATGGAAGTGCTTCGGGTGTTGCGAAGTTTTTCAATCTTAAAACTGCAAATCCGGGTTTTTCGGTAGGTGATAAGCTCGATATGCTTGTAAATCTTGAAGTCAACCGGTTTAACGGCCGTGAATCGGCTGAAGCCAAGGTTGTTGATTTCAGACTTAGCGGAGTAAAACAGGAAAGATACTTTGCAGCTAAGGAAACCTATGAAAAGCTTATGAGAGGGGAGACTCTTCCTGCAAACTTTATAAAGAAGATCATTCCCGTAAGACAGGAGCTTGTTAACGTATATAAATACATAAGTGCAGTTAAGATCACTACACTTGACAATTTGTTTATGAGGCTGACAAGTGATACTATGAATTATTGCAAGCTAAGAATATGCATAGATATTTTTGCAGAAAAAGGGCTTATCAAGTTTCTGCCTGCCAGCGAAAAGATAGGCTGGGTCAAGCCTGAGCACAAGGTTGACCTTGATGATGCACCTATTCTTAAAAAGCTAAATACTATGTTGTGACCCTCAGATAAGATCAGAGAGAAAGGAGTTATTATGTCGGACAAGGACAAAACTGAGATGCTGGAACAGCAAGCTGATTATACAAACGATGAAAACAAACAGGAATCTCCCGAATTGATTCGCAAGAGACTCCTTAAACCCGTTCATGAGGATAATTTCCCCGAACACGTCGGCGATGAAGATGTATGTACCATTGATACACTTTTGCAGAAGATACTTGATGATGATAAGCAGTATGATCTGTCAAAGATTGTTTCTGCTTATGAGCTTGCAGAGCATTATCATCATGAGCAGAAGCGCGAATCCGGAGAGCCGTATATTACACATCCGCTGGCGGTTGCATATATCCTTCTTGAGCTTGGAATGGACACCGATACGATATGTGCGGCACTTCTGCACGATGTTGTAGAAGATACCGACTGTACACTTGACGAGATAAGAAAGAAATTCGGTACCGATGTTGAAATGCTCGTAAACGGTGTTACAAAGCTCGGCAAGGTCGAGATATTTACCAAAGAAGAGCAGAAAGCCGAGAATATCAGAAAGATACTTCTTGCAATGAGTGAGGATATCAGAGTTATCATAATCAAGCTTGCAGACAGGCTCCACAATATGAGAACTCTGAACTATTGCCGTGAGCAGAAGAGAAGAACTATTGCTCATGAAACAATGAACATTTATGCTCCTATAGCTCACAGACTCGGTATTCGTTCAATTAAGGAGGAGTTTGAAGACCTTGCGTTTTTCTATCTTGATCCCTATGCTTATGCGGAGATAGATGAGCAGATGAAGCTCAGACGCAGTGCCAGAGAAGATCTTGTTGAGAGCATCAAGCAGAAGATACACGACAGACTTTCAAAGGATTTTGACCCTGTTCCCGAGATCGAGGGCAGAGTTAAAAGCAACTACGGTATTTACAAGAAGGTATATCGTGACGGCAAGGAGATAGACCAGATATATGACCGATACGCTGTAAGGATAATTGTCAACACTGTTACCGAGTGCTATAATGTGCTTGGAATTATCCACGACATGTTCAGACCAATACCTAACCGCTTCAAGGATTATATCTCAACACCTAAGGCTAATATGTATCAGTCGCTGCATACCACAGTTATCGGCCGTGAGGGCATACCCTTTGAGGTGCAGATAAGAACTCAGGAGATGCACCGAATGGCTGAATACGGAATTGCCGCTCACTGGAAATACAAAGAGGGCATTAGCAGCAACTCCAAGGACGACCGCAGGCTTGCATGGATAAGACAGATAATCGAGTCTCAGCAGGGTTCAAATGACGTTGAGGAGATAGTCCGTGCTATTAAGAACGATCTTGCTCCCGAGGACGTATTTGCTTTTACTCCAAAGGGTGATATGATAACTCTGCCTGTCGGTGCAACTGTTATCGACTTCGCATACGCTATCCATACGGAGGTAGGCCACAGAATGTCAGGGGCTAAGGTCGATAAGAAAATGGTCTCATACGATTATCAGATCAAAACAGGTGAGATCATTGAAATACTGACATATAACACAGAGGGCCACGGTCCGAGCCGTTCATGGCTCAATATTGCAAAGACAAATGAAGCTAAGTCAAAGATACGTTCTTGGTTTAAGAAAGAACGTCGTGAGGAGAATATTTTCGAGGGCAGAACAGCTCTTGAAAGAGAGTTTCGCAGAAACAATATGCGTGTACCCGAGGAGGAGCTTGAAAGCTTCTTAAAGCTTGATATGCACAGACACAGCTGTGAAACGCTCGATGATTTCTTTGCGGCTATCGGCTACGGCGGAGTTGTTCTCTCGAAGGTAATGCAGAGGCTCAAAGCCGAGTACAACAAAAAATACGGTGAAAAGCCCGTTATTGAAACGGTTTCTCCCGAAGAGACTAAGTCTTCCAAAAACTCATCGGGAGTAATAGTTGACGGCATAGACAACTGTGTTATCAAATTTGCACAGTGCTGTAATCCACTCCCCGGTGATGACATTATAGGCTTTATTACACGAGGTCACGGAATATCTATCCACAAAAAGGATTGTATCAACTATCTGAGTCAGAAAGACAATGAGGAGAACGCCCCCAGATGGATAAAGGTAGAGTGGGAAACTACTGAGGGCAAGTCAGGCTACTTCAAGTGTACGCTTGATATTATTGCTGTTGACAGAATAGGCCTGCTTGCAGATGTATCTTCGGCACTGGCAATGATAAATATCTATATCTACGAATCTGTTTCAAGAGAGCTTAAAAACGGTAATGCTATGCTTTCGGTAACAGTTAGTATTGCAGGAATGGAGCAGCTTAACCGTGTTATCGCAAAGCTTCAGAAGATAAAGAATGTTATATCCGTAGAAAGAAGCGGAAAGTGAGGTATAATATGAAGATCTATCAGCTAAAACCGCTCAGCATCTGTGATACTAACAGCTATATTGTTGCAAGTGAGCAGAATAATGCTGTTCTTATAGATGCACCCGATGATGCAGAGTATATTCTCGATCAGCTTGATATTTTCGGAGTTTCGCTAAAAAAGATTTTTCTCACACACGGCCATTTTGACCATATAGGTGCAGTAGCCGATCTTGTTGATGAAACAGGCTGTGAGGTCTATATCCATCCGCTTGACAAAAACAAGCTTACCGATAATGATGAAATGCTATCTGTTTTTTTCAGAGCCAAAGGCATCAGAAATTATACAGGTGATGTAACTCTGTTTACAGAGAATGATATCCTCACTCTTGACGAGCTCGAATTTGATGTTCTGGAGACTCCGGGGCATACAAAAGGTTCGGTATGCTTTATCTGCGGCAATGTAATGTTTACGGGAGATACACTATTTGCAAGAAGTATCGGCAGAACAGATTTGCCCGACGGGGATATAAATGCTATGATGAAGTCGCTTATTAAAATTGCTGATCTCGGAGGGAATCTTACTATATATCCGGGTCACATGAGCCCGACTACACTTGATGAAGAACGTAAATACAATTATTATTTACAGCAGGCAATGAGGGAACTTGAATGACACTGATATTCAGCGGAAACGACTATAAATATGAGCTGGAAGGGATAATAAAGCTTTTTATCCCTGCCAGCTTATTTAATCATGTCTACAGTAACAGGATCGATACTGATGATGACTACATCTATGCAAGAGAAAGAAAGTATAAGGGTTACACACTTCTTTATGTGATCGCATCGTACAATGGTAAACGCCTGCACAAAAGTCATATTATCAGAGCAGGCGATACAGGTCTTGATGCAGACTGTGAGCTCATTATGTCAAGGCTTTTGTATATGCTTATGCAAAGGCTGACAGGTAAATCCTCGGGTTGGGGCGTTATCACAGGGATAAGGCCTGTTAAGCGTGTAAATGCTATGATCTCTGATGGTATGGACAAAGAAGAGATCACAAAGACTCTTAAAACCAAATATCTGTGCTCCGATGAAAAGTGCGAGCTCTCGTACCTTACTGCACAGATTCAGAAGAATGCACTTGATGAGCTCTCAAAGAACAGCTTTAGTCTTTACGTTTCTGTTCCGTTCTGCCCGACAAGATGCTCATATTGTTCTTTTGTTTCGCAGTCGGTTGAGGGCACAATGAAGCTTATCCCCGAGTACATAAATAAGCTTTGCGAGGAGATAAGATACACAGGCTCGCTTGTGAAAAAGCTGGGTCTGAGACTTGATACTGTTTATTTCGGAGGCGGTACTCCCACTACGTTTACTGCACCGCAGCTGGAAAGAATAATGAATACTATCGCTGAAAGCTTTGATATGTCTGCACTCAGAGAACATACTATCGAGGCAGGCCGCCCTGATACAATTACAGAAGATAAGCTCAAAACTATAAAAGCTCTTGGCTGCAAAAGGATATCGATCAATCCTCAGACTCTCAATGATAATGTTCTTGAAGCCATTGGCAGAAAGCATACTACAGCTCAGTTCTATGAAAGCTTCAAGCTTGCAAGAAGAATCGGTTTTGAGTGCATAAACACAGATATAATCGCAGGCCTTCCGTCTGATACGGTCGAGAGCTTTAAGCACACTATAGATGAGCTTATCAGGCTGTCGCCCGAGAATATAACCGTGCATACGCTTTCAATAAAGCGTTCTGCAAGGATAAACCAGTCGCACGACAGAACTGTTCTTGATAACCCTGCTTCCGAAATGGTAAGCTATGCAAGCGAAAAGCTCCTCGAGGCTGGCTACAGACCGTATTACCTCTACAGGCAGAAAAATATGCTCGATAACCTTGAAAATATCGGCTGGACTAAGCCCGGTTACGAGAGCCTTTATAACATCTACATTATGGAAGAGGTGCAGACTATCCTTGCTATGGGTGCAGGTGCATCGACCAAGCTGGTAGATGTTGAAAATAAGCGGCTGGAACGAGTTTTCAACTATAAATTTCCACTTGAGTATAACAAGCATTTTGATCTGATGCTGAAGAAAAAAGATGAAATAGAGGATTTCTATGCTGAAAAAGAATGACATTATAGAGCTTGAAATAACCGACATCACCAATGAGGGCAACGGTGTCGGCAGATATGAGGGTATGGCTGTGTTTGTTCCTCTTACTGCTGTGGGCGACAGGATAGCCTGTAGGATAGTAAAGCTCGGCAAGTCCTACTGCTACGGTATTATTGAGAACCTGCTTACACCCTCAGAGCACCGCACGGAGCAGGACTGCCCTGTGTATAAGCAGTGCGGAGGCTGTTCGTTCAGGCATTTTAGCTATGAAGAGGAATGCAGGCTCAAAAACAGCTTTGTGAAAGAGGCCTTTAAGCGTATCGGAGGGCTGGAGCCCGAGTTTGAGCCTTTTGTCGGTGCGGAGAATATCTCACACTATAGGAATAAGGCACAGTACCCTGTAGCTGAGCAAAACGGTAAGGCTGTATGCGGCTTTTATGCAAAGCGTTCGCACAGGGTATGTATGAACCTTGATTGTAACCTCCAGCCTGAGATTTTTGCAAGTATTGTTACTGATATTATGGACTATGTGAACGCCGAGCACATCAAGGCATATAATGAGGAGCAGGGCACAGGACTGCTGCGGCATATTTATCTGAGAAGGGGAGAGCACAGCGGTCAGATAATGCTGTGTCTGATAGTTACGGATATTTCTGTCTGTTCGTGCTTTGATACGCTCTTTAAGCTGCTGTCCGAGAAGTAC
>ONLC01000151.1 GCA_900318545.1 uncultured Eubacteriales bacterium | reverse complement strand
TACCGAGCCCTCAATATCATGGGCATGGGTGTTGAGCATTGACTGTATATAAATATGCTTTCCGTCAAACGTATAGTCTCCGAGTTTTACAGCTCTGACCTCTTTCATTTTCATTCTCCGTTCAGAATAGTTTTATTATGTCGCTGACTGTAATAACTGCCATAAATATAAGCAGAACAGCCATTCCGATAAGGTGTACCATACCCTCCTTTTCGGCTGGCACGGGTTTGCCTCTTATGCCCTCGATAATGAGGAAGATAAGCCTTCCTCCGTCAAGTGCGGGCAGGGGCAGAAGATTGAATATTCCGATATTGATGGATATAAATGCCGCAAGTGTCAGCATTGTATCCATAAGACCCGACCAGTCGATCTTGCCTGTTTGCTCGTCACGCTCGCTCTCAACTACCTCATTCATTGAGCCTACAATGCCTACAGGGCCGCTGAGGTCTTTAAGAGAATACTTTCCTCTTATCATATCAAAAAGCGAAATATAGATAAGCCTGCCGTCAGTAGCCGCCTGCTTGAACGACTCAGCAAGCACAGAGCCTACTGTCAGCTTACCTGGGTATACACGAAAGTCAATATGCATGGTCTTGCCATCAACTGCAAAGGCAACGTCTTTAAGCTCAACGTTCTTTCCGTCACGCTTTACCACCATATCGAACTTTCCGTCCTCGTCATTCTGGAACTGGTAGGATACGTCCATAGCGGTGAATATCCTCATACCGTTGATCTTTACAAACTCATCATCAAGCTCAAGTCCTGTCTGCTGTGACATAGCATTATCCTCAAAGCTTGCGATCTTTGTAGTTGTTATCGCATCTGAGCGTGCTGTGTTCACTATCAGAATGATAAGCCCGAGGATAAAGTTCATCATAACACCTGCACATACGATGATAATACGTCTTGGCAGGCTTTTGCTCCCGAAGGAGCCCTCGGAGCTGCTCTCGTTGTCCTCGCCCTCCATAGCACAGTAGCCGCCTATCGGGAAAGCTCTCCACGCATATAGGGTATCTCCCTTTTTCTTTTTCAGTATTGCAGGCCCCATGCCTATAGCGAACTCATTCACCTTTACTCCGCAGCTTTTAGCCGCTATAAAGTGTCCGAGCTCGTGGATTATGATTATTACCTCAAAAATTATTAGTGCAAAAATAATGCCCATGCTATCGCCTTTCTGTTTTGCTATGCATTTATCTCTCTGATAAGCTTTTCTGCCTGTGCTCTGGCTTTTCTGTCTGCTTCAAGAACATCGGCTTCGTTCTTTACTTCATGGTGCTCTGCCGTTTCACAGACCGTCTTTACTATCCTGCCTATATCAAGAAAGCCTATCCTTCCGTCTAAGAAAGCCCCTACAGCTGCTTCGTTTGCTCCGTTCACCGAGGCAGGCAGAGTACCGCCCGTTCTGATAGCCTTTATACAGGAGCTCAGGCAGTCAAAGGTATCGTAATCGGGCTTCTCAAAGGTGAGCGAGCCTATCTCGGTAAGACTCAGCCTTCCCACCTCGCACTCTGTCCTGTGAGGATAGAGAAGTGCATACTGTATCGGTATTTTCATATCGGGAACGCCCATCTGTGCTATCACCGAGTTATCCTCAAACTCCACTGCCGAGTGAACAACGCTCTGCCTGTGAACAACTATCTCTATCTGATCGGCATTCACTCCGAACAGGTGCATAGCCTCGATAAATTCAAGACCTTTGTTCATCAGTGTAGCTGAGTCAGTGGTTATTTTTCTGCCCATAGACCAGTTCGGATGATGAAGTGCCTGCTCTACGGTTACGCCCTCGAGCTCTGCCCTTGTTTTTCCGAAGAAGGGTCCTCCCGAGGCTGTAAGGATTATCTTTCTTATCTTATTCCCCTTGTTTCCCTGAAGAGCCTGAAATATCGCACTGTGCTCACTGTCAACAGGGTATATGGGAACGTTTCTCTCGGCAGCCTCACGCATTACGAGATCACCGCCTGCAACAAGGGTCTCCTTGTTCGCAAGTGCCACAGGAGTGCCGTGCCTTATAGCTGTCAGGGTAGGCTCAAAGCCCACCATTCCGACAACGCTGTTAAGCATTTTATCAACACCGTCAAGAGAGGCTATCTCTTTAAGCCCCTCCATTCCCGTAAGGGTCTTTATACCGCTGCCGCTGAGCCTTTCATCAAGCTCTGCCTTTTTATCCTCATTGAAGATGCAGGCACAGCTTACACCGAGCTCCAGTGCCTGCTCTGCCAGCTGCCCGACATTCGATGCCGCTGCAACTGCCTTTACCTTCATATTATGCTTTTTTGCGACCTGTAATGCCTGAGTTCCTATCGAACCCGTAGAACCTAATATGCTTATAGTCTGCATACAAAACCCCGCTTTATTCTCTTTCTAAAAACAGAGCAAAGCATATCCTCTCAGAGCCGAAGCTCATTTGAAGCTATGCTTTATTATACCGCATTGGTGCGATCTCTGTATATTCACTTTATTTAAGTATCCAGCCCTGAGTGGTCATATAGTACATAAAGGGTGCTACCAGCAGCACGCTGTCGAACCTGTCCATAACTCCGCCGTGACCCGGCATAATGTTTCCGTAGTCCTTGATGCCTGTCTGTCTTTTGACGACCGATGCTGTAAGATCTCCGATAAGACCGATAACAGCAGCAAGCATTCCTGCTATGAAAACACCGATATAGTTTACCGATTCACCCTTTAGTATCTTATCATACACAAAGCTGATTATCAGCATTATAACTCCGTTTGAGAGCACTCCGCCTACAACGCCCTCGACTGTTTTCTTCGGGCTGATATTCGGGCAAAGCTTCGTCTTTCCGAAGAAGGTCCCTGCAAAATAAGCTCCGCTGTCAGCAAGCCATGCTGCACAAAGGCTGATAACAAGAAGGAACACACTTCCCTTCGGTCTTAATGCCATAAGCAGCAGCGTCTGGAACGAATAGGTCAGAAGCCACGTTACACCGATCATAAAGAAAAAGTCAGTGTACTTAAACTTATCATGCTCTTTAAGGAACAGAAGGCACATTCCCAGAATGAAAAGCCCGAAATAAAGCCTGCTGCTTATAAAGTACAGATGTCCGCTTTTGTAAAAAAGAGGCATTATCACATCAAGTGCAGCATAGGCATAGCATACGAACATCGCATTTGTGTGGGTGTTCATCTTTGTTGCCTTGAAAAGCTCTGCAATAGCCGTAATAGAAAGGAAGCCTATTGCAAGATTGAATATAAACGTATTATGCAGTATCAGCAGGACCACTGCGATAACTATCGCAACTGCCGCCGATATAATTCGTGTCTTCAACTCAGACACCTCCGAATCTTCTGTTTCTGTCGCTGTATTCAATTACAGCCTTTTCCAGATCCGAGCCCTTGAAATCGGGCCAGAGGATATTGGTATAGTAAAACTCGGCATAAGCCGACTGCCAGATCATAAAGTTTGAAAGCCTCTGCTCACCGCTGGGTCTGATAACAAGGTCAACGGGCGGTATCTCCTCGGTGTAGAGGTTCTGCTCTATCAGCTCAGGCGTTATATCCGAGGGCTCGAGCTCTCCGTTTTTAACACGCTCAGCAAGCACTCTGCACGAATGTGCTATCTCGTCCTGACCGCCGTAGTTAATTGCCAGCACCAGCGTCATCGAATCAAAGTCCTTTGAGTCCTCCTCAACCGAAGCCATCTTCTTTTGCAGAGTCTCCTTCAGCCGTGACCTGTCTCCGATAAAACGCACACGGATATTCTCATCAATAAAGTCCCTGACCTCGTCAAGATACTTCTCGAACAGCTCCATTATAGCGTCTACCTCGTCCTGAGGTCTTTTCCAGTTCTCGGTCGAAAACGCATAATAGGTGATATAGGATATTCCCAGACGCTTTGCGTGCCTTGTTATCTCACGGAAGGTTTTAGCACCCTCTCTGTGGCCGAACTTTCGGGGCAGTCCCCTCTTTTTAGCCCACCTGCCGTTTCCGTCCATAATAACGCCGACATGGCAGGGCACCTTAGTCCCCTCGGGGAGGTAAGCTTTTGCCAAATCACTCACTCCAAATAAAAGAATAGCCTTACAGGCTCAGTACCTCCTGCTCCTTCTCGGAAACATAGCCGTCGATCTCCTTGATGAACTTATCGGTCAGCTTCTGGATATCGTCCTCGCCGTCCTTCTGCTCGTCCTCGGTGATCTCGTTGTTCTTTTTGAGCTTCTTGATCTTCTCGATAGCGTCACGTCTGATAGAGCGCACTGCTACCTTTGAATCCTCGCCCATTTTCTTTACGTCCTTGACGATCTCCTTACGTCTGTCCTCGGTGAGCTGAGGGAACACAAGTCTGAGCACCTGACCGTCATTCTGAGGGTTGATACCGACATCGGAGGCCTGAATAGCCTTCTCGATCTGTTTAAGCATTGACTTGTCCCATGGAGTGATAACCAGCACTCTCGCCTCGGCAACAGACACAGCCGCAACCTGATTTACAGGTGTGGGCGAGCCGTAGTAATCAACCGTTACCTTATTAAGAACGTTAGGATTAGCTCTTCCTGCTCTGATAGTTGCAAAGTCAGAGAGCAGAACATTCACTGTCTTTTCCATTTTTTCCTTAGCCCTGTTTTTTATCTCTTTCATAGTAAATACCTCCGTTTCAATATTAAGCTTCGTAATCTCCGCTGCCCTTGATAATTGTTCCGAGCTCCTTACCCATGCAGGCATCATAAATGTTGTCGGGTCTGCCGAGGTCAAACACAAGGATAGGGATATGGTTATCCTTGCACATAGTAGCGGCAGTCATATCCATAACATGAAGCTCCTTTGAAAGGATATCATCAAAGGAGAGCTGATCGAACTTCACTGCATCGTCATACTTCTTGGGGTCCTTGTCGTATACTCCGTCTACCATAGTAGCCTTGAAGAAAATATCAGCCTCGATCTCAGCTGCCCTGAGAGCAGCCGCAGTATCAGTCGAGAAGAACGGCATACCTGTTCCGCAGCCGAAGATGCAGACTCTTCCCTTCTCGAAGTGCCGCATAGCTCTGTTTCTGATGTAGGGCTCGGCTATCTGAGGCATAGAAATAGCGGTCTGCACTCTTACCTCAAGACCTACATTTTCAAGTCCGTCGGCAACGGCAAGAGAATTCATACAGGTAGCCAGCATACCGATGTGGTCAGCTCTTGTTCTGTCCATTGCACCGCTGGAGCGTCCTCTCCAGTAATTTCCGCCGCCGACCACGATACCTACCTCAACGCCTGCGTCAACGCACTTTTTGATGCTTGCTGCAAAGGTGTTGATAACATCAAAGTCAAGACCTGTTTTCTTATCTCCTGCAAGAGCCTCACCGCTCATTTTAAGAAGTATCCTTTTGTATTTAGGTTGATCCATAAGTTCAAGCTCCTTTTCAAGTAGACTTGCGAAGGGCATTCCGCCCGCCCTTTCGCACTAAAAAATATGCTCTTACTCATTATACTATATTTTGCCGAAAATGTAAAGTGTTTTTTTACAATTGCATTGAAAACTTTTTTGGGCAGGGCAGGAGGTGTGCGTATCATTTCAGTGAGCAGGAGGTGTGCGTATCATTTCAGTGAGAAGGTATTAAAAGTTGAATTGTGGGGTTTGAACAAAATCCCGAGTGCAGACTTGTTGAATTTGCTGTATTGTTGCATAGCTCTGCACTACCTATTCTTATAAGTCTGCACTCTCTATCTCTGCGTTCAAGGTAAGAGAAGCCAAAGCAAAACTATGACGCGATGATGGTGCAGGGTTTTCCCTGCCGTGTGATGTGTGATGTGTGATGTGTGATATTTCATTTTTTTCAAACTGTAGGGTTGCATAAAAATCTCTGTTGAAAATTAGTGAGATTGCACTATGGTGTTAGGGTAGATTGTGCAAACTTAGCCCTCCGGCGTTGTTCGTCGGCTACGCTCCTCACCGCCTTCGGGCGGTGGGGGGGAGAAGGGGCTTCGCCCCTTTGCCCCACTGGGGCTACGCCCCAGCCCCCGATGATCTATCAGAGCTGGGTGATAATCACTGCCTGCTTCACAGGTCGCTCGGGTGGTTTATGGGGCTGTGACGGTTGGTGTTCTTTG